>DAOLIP010000056.1:0-23776 GCA_035328475.1 Ferruginibacter sp. | reverse complement strand
GTGAATTTTGAAATGAATATGGGGGGTGCCCGGAACGGCGACTTCAGCAGCATGCTCAGCGGCGTGGATAAAGACCTGGGTAATATTAAACTGGAAGCAGATGCCAAACAGCTGGAAAACGTTACGCTAAGCGCCAGCAAAGCCACACTTGAAATGAAGATAGACCGCAAAGTATTCAACGTAGAAAAAAATCTGAACAGCGTGGGTGGCACTGCCGTGGATGTAATGAAGAACGTTCCTTCGGTGAATGTGGATATAGATGGCAACGTTTCGTTACGCAACGCCGCACCACAGATTTTTGTGGATGGAAGACCTACCACCATGACCCTCGACCAGATCCCGGCTGATGCAATCGCTTCCGTGGAGATCATTACCAACCCATCGGCAAAGTATGATGCAAGCGGTGGTGGCGCCGGTATCCTCAATATCATTTTAAAGAAGAACAGGAAAGCAGGTTACAATGGGAACCTGCGTGCAGGTATTGATATGAGAGGAAGGCCGAACCTGGGCGGAGACATTAACCTGAAACAAGGCAAGGTGAACTTTTTTGGTGCCGGCCAGTTTGGTATGCGTAAATCCATCAGCACAGTAAAAACAGACCGTACTGATATCGAAGCAGATACTACTTCTTATCTTAAACAACGTAACAAACCCATCAATACCGGCTTCTTCGCTTTTGGAAGAATGGGAATGGATTACTTCATCGATAACCGGAATACCCTTTCCATTGGCGGTAATATTGTACGTGGACAATTCAAGACGAATGATGTGATCAACACCTACCGGGATACAGTACGGCCTTCAGGTACCATCAGCGACCGTGGCGAAAGATCAAGTAAGAATACCGGAAACTTCCGAAACTATGGCGCCACCATGAGTTTTAAACACAACTTTGCCAAGGCAAATAAAGAATGGACCGCCGACCTGAATTACAATTACAGTAAGAACGACAATATCGGTGATTATAATACCCAATATTTCTATCCGACCAATACGCCAAAAACACCCCTTGTGGTTGAAAGATCGAAAGGCGGAGGAACCACACAATTCTTTACAGCACAAACGGATTATACAGATCCAATCACCAGTAAGATGAAGATCGAAACAGGTTTAAGGGCTGCATTCCGCTACTTCACCAGTTTTAATGATAACTATGTGCAGGGTGCTCCCGGTCAATACATTCTTATCTCAAGGCTAAGTAATAATTACAAATTCAACGACGCCCTGTATGCCGGGTACTTTACCTTTTCGCACCAGCTTAAGAAACTCAGCTACCAGTTGGGATTAAGAGTGGAGAGTTCTTCTTATACCGGTAACCTGATAACAAAGAACCAGAAATTCAAAACAGATTATCCGCTGAGTCTTTTCCCCAGCGCATTTGCCACTTACAAACTGGATGATAAGCAGGATATGCAGCTCAACTATTCAAGAAAGATCAACCGGCCGAACTTTTTCCAGTTGATCCCATTCATTGACTATTCCGATTCATTGAACCTTTCAGTTGGGAACCCCGGTCTTACACCCGAATTCACCAACCTGCTTGAATTATCGTACTCCAATCAATACAAAGCCGGTAACAGTTTGCTGGCAACGGTATACTTCCGGAATACCGACAATCTTATTACCCGTTATCAATACAGAACCAATAACCCCGATACCACCAAAAACGGTACGGTCATTATGAACACTTATGCCAATGCCAACCGGAGCTATACCGTTGGTTTTGAACTGACCGGCAAGAACAAGCCGGCAAAATGGTGGGACCTTACCACCAACATCAACCTGTTTAACTCAACGATTAAAGCAGGAAATCTTTCAGGAACTGTTAACAGTTCCTTGTTCAGCTGGTTTGTGAAGATCAACAACAGCTTTAAACTGCCTAAAAACTTTTCCATTCAGTTATCCGGGGATTACACCGCTAAAACACTGGTGGCGCCGGGTGGCGGTGGTAACCGTGGCATGGGTATGATGTTTGGCGGAGGCTCGCAGCCAAGTTCACAGGGATATATCAAACCGATCTTTGGCGCCGATTTTTCTATCCGTAAGGATTTTCTCAAGAACAATGCAGCATCGCTTACCCTCCAGTTCAGCGATATCTTCCGTACCCGTTTGTATGCAACACATTCCGAAGCCTCCAGCTTTATACAGGATAACGAACGCCGCAGGGATCCGCAGTTCGTACGCCTGAACTTTAACTGGCGCTTTGGCAAGATCGACGTGTCGCTCTTCAAACGCAAAAACCTGAAAGGTGAGATGGAGAACATGCAGAATGCACAGCAGGGAATGGGCGGAAACTAATTGAACAACAAACCTCATCATAAAGCCACTTTCGGGTGGCTTTTTTTATGACGGCAGGCGAAGCTTTGCGGCTGATAGCCTGCTAATTTGGTTTTTTTAGCATTATTTTGCCGAAGCAAAAATTATATATGAAGAATATCTCTTTCAAAAAACTGCTACCCCACCTGGTTGCAGTAGTAGCGTTCTTATTATTATCTGTGATCCTCACAAAGCCTGCCCTGGAAGGAAAAGCCGTTCAGCAAAGCGACGTGGTACAATGGAAGGCCATGGCACAACAGGCTTTTGAGTACAAGGAAACACACGGTCACTTTCCCAAATGGACCAACAGCATGATGAGCGGAATGCCCACTTACCAGATCGCACTGGGGCCAAAGGAGCCTATATATATTCACCTGGTTTATGTACACGATATTCTTACACTCGGCTTACCCAAGCCAGTCTTCTATTTATTTATCACAGCACTTTGTTTTTACCTGCTCTGCATTGTGATCGGCCTTAATCCCTGGGTAAGTATATTCGGAGGCATTGCCTATGCCTATTGTTCATACGACCCCGTATTGATCGCCGGCGGCCACGATACCAAGTTCTTGTCCATGGCTTATGCGCCTGCAGTAATTGCCGGCGTACAATTATTATTCAAACAGAAATACTGGATCGGTTCAGCTTTGCTGTTAACGTCGGGAGTACTGATGCTGGCACAGTTGCACCAGCAGATCGTATATTATACATTGCTCATCGTTGTGTTCATGACCGTGCCTTTTATCATAAAGTGCATCCGTGAAAAGAACCTCAAACACCTGGCGCTTACAGCCGTGGTGAGTGCCTGCATCGGTGCCATCATCCTGGGCACCATGGCGCTTAACTACTGGCCTACTTATGAATTAAGCAAGGAAACCATGAGAGGCGGAAGAAGTGAACTCACCCAAAAAGACAAGAAGAATGAAACTAAAGGAGGGCTTGATAAAGACTATGCCTTTAACTGGAGTTATGGTAAGGCAGAAACCATGACATTACTCGTGCCCAATGCATTCGGCGGAAGTTCTTCTGAAGGACTGGGCGATAATTCAAAAGCCATTGAAGTGTTGCAGGAGAACGCTTCTACCCTGCCCCAGGGATTTGCACAACAGATTGCCCAATCATCTCCTATGTATTGGGGCGAATTACCCAGTACCCAGGGTACGGTTTATATGGGCGCCATTGTATGCCTGTTATTTTTATTCGGCGTGTTCTTATCCAAAAGCGAACATAAATGGTGGCTTATTGCCATTACTTTATTCGGTATCGTGCTGGCATGGGGCAAGAATTTTGAAGCCGTTAATTATTTCCTGTTCGATCACCTGCCCTTTTACAAAAAGTTCCGGGCGCCGTCCATGGCATTGGTGATTCCGCAGTTGTCCATTGCCCTGCTGGCCTCCATCTTTATAAACGAACTGGTTGCTGTTACCGAAAAAGAAAAGCTGCAAAAGCTTTTAAAGAACTGTTTATACATCACCGGCGGAACAGTAGCAATGCTGGCACTATTCTATTTCTTCTCCAACTTCAGCAACGACAGTACCAATGAACTGAAGAAAGGTATTAATGAAGCCTTGCAGGGCAAAGGTTCTGATTTTACAAGAAGTTATTTCAGCGCACTGAAGGCCGACCGCCAGGCATTTTATTTAAGCGATATGTGGCGCTCCATCGGGTTCATATTTGTAGCCATCGCAGCGGTTTTCATGTATGCCAGGCAATGGATCAAACCAGCAGCACTGTATGCCATATTGATCATTTTCTGCGCCATCGACCTGGTAGGTGTATCAAAAAGATATTTAAAAGAAGATGGCTTTGTGGAGCCGGCCGACCTGGAAGCGCCTTATGCCGATACCCGGGCGGATGTTCAGTTGAAAAGCGATACCAGCTATTATCGCATACTGAGCCTGGCAGTTGCAACCGGCGATGGTTATAGAGCTGATATAGGCAATGCATTCAATGATGCCATCCCTTCGTACAAACACCATAATATTGGCGGATACAGTCCGGCCAAACTTGGTTTGTACCAGGACCTGATCGAAAGACAGATCTCTTCCAATATACAGGCATGGGGCGCTAACCCGATGGCAAGAGACAGTTTCCCGGTTTTGAATATGCTGAACATGAAATACGTGATCGTACCCGACCAGAACGACAGAAGGCAGAATACGGCGATACAGAATCCATTTGCCATGGGCAACTGCTGGCTGGTGAAAGAAGTGAAATTTGTGAAGAATGCCGATGAAGAAATGAATGCGCTCAGTTCCTTTGATCCGGCACAGGTTGCTTTTGTTGATGAACGTTTTAAAACAGCCGTTCCCTTTACACCCGTATACGATTCTGCCGCTTATATTAAACTGGCAGCGAACAATACCGATGAAATGAAATACGAATTCAATGCGGCCGCTAACCAGTTTGCGGTTTTCAGCGAAGTGTATTACCCACATGGATGGAAAGCATATATCGATGGTAAAGAAACCCCTTACTGCAAGACCAATTACGCACTGCGTGGACTTGCCATACCGGCCGGTAAACATACCATTGATTTTGTTTTTGATCCCGAATCGGTGAAGAAAGGCGAACAGGTAGCCCGGTATACGAATATCATTTCTGTACTGGTTGTGTTGCTCTGCCTGTTCATGGCATGGAAGAACCGCAACAAGGTTTCGGAAACCAAAAAAAGCTGATCATACAAGTTGCAGAACAAGGGGCACCATAAATTCATTGAGCCACACGATGCGTTGGCAGGGCTGATCAATGAAAAGGCAAATGATCTTTATGAGCAGCTGAGAACCTTTGACGTAAACAGTACCGGCATTGATGAATATGGTAAAAATTATTTCACAGGTCATCATGGAGGCAGCCGGCTTTTCTTTTCCGTACAAAGCAGTGCCGATATCATTTACCGTTCGGTTTTACTGGTGAATAAAGACATCGGCCGAACCAGCTTCATCGATTACGGCGCCGGATTGGGCACGCTCTTTTTACTCGCCGGTAAGGTTGGTTTTCAGAAAGTATACTTCAACGACTATTTTCCGCAATGGGCCGGCTATGCAAAAATGCTCTGCGATGCACTGGGAAGTAACGTAGATGATTTTATTTCGGGAGATATTGATGAAGTGATCAGTTATGCAAAGAAGAACAATGTATTCATCGACATTGTGGCTTCCCGGAATGTAATAGAACATGTATACGACCTGCGGGCATTCTATACAAAACTGAAGCAGTCGCAGGTAACCGGAATCAGCTACGGCACCACAACTGCCAATTATCATAACCTGCCCATGCGGCTAAAACATTACCAGCATCATTACAAGCTTGAAAAGTTGCTATATATTAAACAACGCAGGGCTCATTTGCGGGAGACGGTACCCGGCCTCAATACAACGGATGAGAAAGCACTCATTGCCCTTACCCGGGGAAGAGCTTTCGCTGATTTTACCAATGCAATAGATCTTTACTTTGCAAAGAAGCCGGTGCAGCCCGTGGAATTTTTGCGTACCAACACCTGCGATTGCCAAACCGGTGTATGGGCCGAGCATTTACTTACCCGGCAGGAATATTTCAGGATAATAGAAGAAGCCGGTCTTAAAGCAACCTATACCGCCGGGTTTTGGGATACGCATTATAAATATGGGTTTGTAAATTTAGTGACCCGTTTGCTGAACAGGATCATAAAAGCCGCCGGCAAAAAAGGATATTGGTTTGCCCCTTTTGTAAATGTGGTTACCATTAATAAGCAACATGGATAACGCCGTAAAGATATTGAGCCTGGTCTCCTACAAATTTCTGCCCCCGGATATGGGCGGGCAAAAGGGCATTGCATTCTTCAACCGCTATCTTGCAAAAAAAACAAACCTGCTTTGTGTAACGGTTCAGGAGAACGATATAACAGCGAATGAGGGATACCCGGTAAAGAACATACTCAGCAACAGCCAGCTGAGGTACATCAACCCGTTTTATTTTTTTACTCTCAGGCGCATCATTAAAGAACAGCAGATCACCCACCTCATCATTGAGCATCCCTATTATGGCTGGCTGGGCATGCTGCTGAAATGGTTCTGCAACGTAAAACTGATCGTTCACTCCCATAATATAGAAGCTCTCCGGTTTAAGACCATGCACAAATGGTGGTGGGGGGTTTTGTGGAATTATGAAAGATTTACCCACCGTAATGCCGACCTGAATTTTTTCATACATGATGAAGACCGGAATTATGCAATAGCGAATTTTAAACTGGGGCCCGAAAAATGTACTACCATTACCTATGGCTTTGAACACCCTGCTCCCCCAACGGCAACAGAAAAAGAAGCCGCCCGTAAGTTCATCTGTGATTCCTATAAGATTGATGCGACCGAAAAAATACTGCTCTTCAACGGAACGCTTGGATACAAACCCAACCTGGATGCCCTGGATATGATCCTGGAAAAGATAAACCCTTTCCTGCTGGCCAATGAAGGTTACCGATATAAGATCATCATCTGCGGAAATAAGCTACCCGCTGAATATTCCGGGCTGATCAATTACAAAGACAGGAATATCATTTATGCCGGTTTTGTGCCCGATATAAATCCTTATTTCAAAGGCGCCGATATTTTCATTAACCCGGTAACAGATGGCGGAGGAATCAAAACAAAACTGATAGAGGCATTGGGATACGGCCTTTCTGTTATCAGTACAAAGAGCGGCGCCACCGGCATTCCGGCTGAAGCGGCAGGAGAAAAGTTACAGGTAGTTGCCAACCACGACTGGAATGCGTTTACCACTGCCTTGCTGGCAATTAAAATAACTACAGAAACTCCTGCTTCTTTTTATAAAGTTTTTTACTGGGGTTCCATAACAGATAAGGCAGCAGCCATGATCAGTAAATAGTACCTTTGAACCAACAGCATACCAATTATACGTAAATACAATTTTGATGATCCATGAGTACAACCCGAAATTATAACAGCGAGCTAAAAGATACGGCCGATCATAAATATGCATACAACTTTGATTTTGATGTGATGCACCGGTTCATGATACAGGCATTTGAACCATTTATAAAACCCGGCAATTGCCTGGAACTGGGAAGTTTTAAAGGAGATTTTACCCGCAGGTTAACGCCCCTGTTCAATGATATTACCTGCGTGGAAGCGTCGGACGACGCAATAGCCATGGCGCAAAAAGAATTCGGTAACAAGATCAAATTTGTGAATGCGCTTTTCGAAAAAGTGACCTTACCAGAAAAATACGACAACATCATCTTAACCCATGTACTGGAACACCTGGATGAACCGGTGGCAGTAATGAAAAGAATAAACGATGAATGGCTTTCAGACAAGGGAAGGTTCTTCCTGGTTTGCCCCAATGCCAATGCACCCAGCCGGCAGATCGCTGTAAAAATGGGACTGATAACCCACAACAATGCCATTACCCCTGCCGAGGCAGCGCACGGGCATCGCATTACCTATACCCTCGACACCCTGGAAAGAGACGCCCGGGCTGCCGGGCTGAAAGTCGTTCACCGCTCCGGTATCTTCTTTAAAGCGCTGGCCAATTTTCAATGGGACCGGTTATTGAATACAGATATTATTTCGGAAGAATACCTGCAGGGATGTTACCAGCTTGGACAAATCTATCCGGATCTGTGCTCCAGCATCTTTTTAATGTGTGAAAAAGGATGATCATTTATTTTCCCTTTTAATTTTCCTATGCACAATCTTACCAAAATAAAGATCTTCCGGTTCCTTTTAATCTGCACCTACCCTTTTGCTTTTATTTTCCTCTACCCATTTGCTTTGGGCCGAAAAAAAAACAGTTCACCCCTGTTCTTTTTTTTCGACCGGTATGCCATGGGCGGCGCACAACGGATTTTCCTGGATATTCTTAACAGCGTTACTAATGTTCACAAGCAGGTGTATTTTACCCGCAGGTCGGCCGACGATACATTGAAACAATTGTTTTATTCTATTCCAGAAACAGAAAGCAGGGATATCCATTTCTGGTGCGATAATTTACTGTTCCGTTTATTTTCGGTTCACTATTGGTGCTTTTATATCAACCGGCATAAACAGGCGCATGTATTCAGTTCTAACAGCACTTTTTTTTACGACATGCTCCCCTTTCTTAAAAAAGAGTTTTGCAAAACCGAGCTACTGCACAATTTCACCTATGGTAAAATGGGTATGGAGTTTTTTGGGCTTGCCAACCACCAATATTTATCCTTCCGAATCGTTTACGATAATTTAACCCTCCAGAATATTAAGCGGCAATACGCTGATAACAAAGTGGATGATAGTTATCATACCCGTGTTCTTTTTATTGAACCCGGTGTACAGATCGATCCTCCGGCAGAAAAAAATATGGATACCCCATTAAAGGTTTTGTATGCCGGCCGCGGCGGAGTACAAAAAAGGGTTTGGCTTATCAGTAAGATCGCCGAACATTTCATCCGGGCAAACCAGCCCGTTGAATTTCATTTTGCCGGTAATATGGAGGGCGACCTCTCCCCCTTTGTTATTGAACATTCCACCCTTTATGGCCGGGTAAGTGATGAAAAGAAGATGCAGGATATCTACCGCAACTGCCATGTGATATTACTTACTTCAGCCTACGAAGGCTTTCCCATGGTGATCAAGGAAGGAATGGCAAATGGTTGTGTGCCGGTAGTTACAGCGCTGGAAGGGAACAAAACGCATTTAGTGAATAACAGCAATGCGCTCTTGATCGATGACATAGAGGATGAAGAAGCGGTTGTAAAGCAGGGCATCGAAAAAATAAACCTGCTGCTGCAGAACAAAGACCTCCACCGGCAACTGGCTGCTAATTGCAGGAACTATGCGGAGGCCCATTTTAATAAAAAACTTTTTGAAGAAAGAATAAATGCCTTTCTTACAAAGCAATGACGACCATATTCATAACCAGATGGTACCACATTTTTGTACAACCCTTCTTCTTCATACGGAAGGGCATCAATAAAGATGTAAAGGCGCTTGCACCGCAGTGTACGGGCAAAGTGCTCGACTTTGGTTGTGGCGCAAAACCGTATCTGGGTTACTTCGGGCATGCCGATGAATATACCGGGCTCGATATCGAACATTCGGGTCATCCCCACCTGAATGAGCACATTGATGTGTTCTATGACGGAAAAAAAATCCCCTTTGCAGATAAAAGTTTTGATAGTGTATTCAGCTCCGAAGTATTTGAACACGTTTTTAATATAGAAGAAGTGCTGCCCGAGATACACCGGGTATTGAAACCGGGTGGAAAGATGCTGCTCACCTGCCCCTTTGCCTGGCCCGAACATGAAGTGCCGTACGACTTCTGCCGCTACAGCAGCTTTGGCATCCGGCATGTTCTTGAAAAAGCAGGTTTTAAAATAATTGACCAGCGCAAATCGGGTCATTTTTTTGAAGTAGTGATGCAGTATCTTATCTTCTATATATTCTGCTTTATTCCCAAAAAGCCGGCATTTGTTTATTATATCCTGTACCAGCTATTCATCCTGCCGTTCATGCTGTTCACTATCATCATCTCCTTCCTGCTTCCCAAACGCATGAAACGAAAGGACCTTTACTTTAATAACATTGTACTGGTTGAGAAAAAAGATAGTTGAACTCCTAAATAATACTGGCTATTTAGTACCTATGTATAGTACTATATTATCCGGAAGACCATATTTCTTAATTTCACTTTCCTTTATGTCCTTGCTTAAGATTGATTTGATCTTAAATCCAGCCCTTTGCAATCTTTCAACAAAAACCTTTTGCGAATACATTCTTATATGATCATCCTGGCCAAATCTACGCCACCTTTCCGGCACATCGGTACAAGCAGGGTCTTCCTCAATTCCATCAAAACCCCTTAATATCGGAGCCATGATTATTGCAGAACCTCCGCTTTTCAAAACCCGATACATTTCCCTCATAGCCTTTTCATCATTGGGAACATGTTCTAATACATGCGAACATATCATGAAGTCGAATCTGTCATTTTGAAATACATCCATATTTTCTATATCAGTCTTCACATCTACCCCTTCCATGAAAAGATCAGCGGATATATATTGAGAGACATAATTATCCTTAATCCACTTACTAAGCCCTTTTGAGGGTGCAAAATCAAGTAATTGCTGAGTTGATTCAAATTTGACATTGTTTTTTAAATACCATGCATAAAGCCTTTCTCTATCCATACTGTAGCAATCAGGGCAAAAGAAACCATCTGTATTTATTGTTTCAAAAGCACCCTTTTGAGTATGAGGGAAGCCGTATTTTTTGAAATTATTCATGTAATGATTCGGTAGCGGCAGGTAGTCAAAAACTTTGGCGCCACAAATATTACATTGCTTTCTTTTAGGTAATAAAGAAAATTTATTAATGATCTTTTTTACTAAATAACTAAGTTCCATATTAAGCTGATAAATTTTACTTGATACAAAATATAAAAACCACTACTACTTTCTGCATTTTTATTAACACACAATATACAAAGAAACTGATAACCGGGCAATGCCATCCTATGTATTACCACTAATATGAATCAGCTTATCTTTTATTTCAATGCTTTCTGAGACTCCCTGTCCAACCCGAAAAAGCAAGTTATTATTCAGCATTAAACACTTCTTTTTTAAAGAATGCCTTTGGATATAAATAAGCAGCACTTAAAACATTTCTAACTATTGAAAAATATTTATGCTCTTTCACTAAATACTTAACAGATGAAAGCAGCAGTTTACTTTTGCCAGCCTTTAAATTTTTATTAGAATTTAAATTCAACTCTTTTCCAATCACTTTGCAAACATTCAGGCTGTTTTCGATTCGCCGAATCGCTTTTTGCGAACTCCAGACCCCATCGCTGTGATTACGATGTACACTCATACATTCCTTATCATAAAATATTTTCCCGTACCGTGCATTTAAAATATGCAGGGGCCAGTCGCCGGGCATAAGCGGGCCATACCAGGATGGGAAATAATCGAAGAGCCTGTTCCTGAATACTACCGAAGAGGTTTGTATATAATTACCGTAAAGCAGGTCATTAAGAGTGGTTATGGTCTTACTGCCGGGTCCTTCATGCAAATGATTTCGGGGATCGGCCGGGTCATCAGAAAACGTTTCAAGCACATTGGAAAAACAGATCACAAAATCGGGGTTCTGTTCCAGGAAGTCAATTTGCTTTTTCAGCTTCCCTTTATCAATCCAGTAATCATCACCTTCCAGGTAGGCAATGTACTTCCCCTTGGCAGCATACAACAGCTGCATGAAATTTTTTGAAGCACCCTGGTTCTGTTCCTGCACAATAAGTTTGATAAGGGAGGGATATCGCTGCTGGTAATCCTGTAATATGGCCGTGGTACCATCGGTTGAACGATCATCGGCAATGATGATCTCAACCGGGTAGTTATGCTGCTGCTGCAAAACAGATTCTACCGCCTGCCCTATATACGGGGCATGGTTATAAGTGATGATACAACAGGAAACTAAAGGTTTCATTTATACTATATCTGAAGAATTAACTGATCAATCGAATCTCCTGCATAAACCGTTGCAAGGCCTTCTGCTGATCTTCCGAATAACTATACCTGATATTTTCGGTGTAGTATTTCAACAGATCGTACACCGGGGTTTTATTTTCATCAATAACAAGCGCCAGGTTATCAAACCCGGCTGCATTGGCTTCGTTGAAACGGCTGATAAATGCCGGATCTATTTTTTTATTGCTTATCCAGGCCGCAAACACAAAGGGCAATCCCGTCATTTCTTTCCAGGCCAGGCCCAGGTCGTATATATATGCCGAGCGTGATCTTTGTTGCAATGCCCGGTCGCCGATCACTAAACCGGCTGTTGTTCCGTTGATATCCTTTTCATAATTACTTCCGGCGGCAACCAGTTGCGGCGATATCTTCCAGTGTTCTTTCAGGAGCAGTTTTACCAGCGCCACCGAAGTACGGCTCTGGTAATCCAGCAAAACCGTTTCTACCTGGTTCAGCGGAACCTCGCTGAACAAACAAACACTGGCCACTTCTCCATCACACCCGATGCAGTAATCGGAGATGATGTAATGTTCGGGCAAAGAAGGGATAACTGCCACCGGAACCAGGCCTACGTCTATCCGGTCATCAACCAGCATGGCAGCTATATTTGCCGGGTAATCTATAATAAGATCCATCTCGTCTTTCATTCGTCCCTGCTCAAAGCCATAAATGAGCGGCTTGCTGTTCAAATAACTCACCGCTCCCACCCTTATCTTCTGTGCCAATTAATGTATTTTTGCGGCAAATGTACAGCAACATCATGGATTTAAACCAACTTACTGCCATCTCTCCCATCGACGGACGTTACCGGAAACAAATACAACACTTAGATGAATACTTCAGCGAATATGCCCTGATGAAATACCGGGTGATCGTGGAAGTGGAATATTTTTTATTCCTGGCAGAGAAGAAGTTCTTTAAAGCAGATGCAAAAACAAAACAGCAGCTGCAAAAGATCGCCACAGAGTTCTCACTGGCAGATGCAGAAGAAATAAAAAAAACAGAAAGCATCACCAATCATGATGTAAAAGCCGTAGAATACTTTATTAAAAAAGCATTGGATACATGCAAGGCCGGCCATTTAAAGGAATGGGTTCATTTCGGGTTAACATCGCAGGACATCAACAACACCGCCATTCCATTACTCTGGAAGAACTGTATTGAGCGGGAATACCTGCCGGCTGTGATCAACCTGCAGCATGCCATTGGAAAAATGGCGGTCGAATGGAAGAACATTCCCATGCTGGCACGTACACATGGACAACCGGCCAGTCCTACAAGATTGGGAAAAGAAATGATGGTGTTTGCAGAACGGCTGGAGAACCAGATACAGTTGTTCAGTTATATCCCCTTCACCGCTAAGTTTGGCGGCGCTACCGGCAACTTCAATGCCCATTATGTGGCTTACCCAAAATACAACTGGCTAAAATTTGCCAATGAGTTCACCGAAGAAAAACTGGGATTGCAGCGCCAGCAATACACCACACAGATAGAACATTACGATACCCTTGCGGCCCATTTTGATGCCATCAAACGCATCAACAACATCGTCATTGATTTTTGCCGGGATGCCTGGACCTATATCAGCATGGATTATTTCAAACAGAAAACAAAAAAGGGAGAAATAGGCAGCAGCGCCATGCCGCATAAAGTGAACCCGATCGATTTTGAAAATGCAGAGGGCAACCTGGGGATCGCCAATGCATTGCTTGAACACCTTTCTTCAAAACTTCCCGTTTCCAGGCTGCAGCGGGATCTTACCGATTCAACTGTGCTGCGGAATATCGGTGTGCCCGTAGCCCATACCTTACTCGCTATCAAGTCGGCAGAAAAAGGCATCGGCAAACTCGTTTTAAATGAAGCAAAATTGAAAGCCGACCTGGAGAACAACTGGGCGGTGGTTGCCGAAGCGATACAAACGATCTTACGCAGGGAGAATTACCCGGCGCCTTACGAGGCATTGAAAGAGCTTACCCGGGGAAAGTCTTTGATCGACAAGCACACAATTCACCGCTTTATTAATACGTTGAAGGTTTCAACATCAATAAAAAAAGAGTTAAGGCAGATCACTCCATACAATTATACGGGGAAATGAATGGTCTTTAAGAATAGATTAAATTATGTCAAGGATACATGAATTTCTTCCGTAATCCGGGCATTTTTTGTAAGTTTAGCCTGTTGTAACTGATAATTTTAAACCGGCACTATGTTTCTGACTGCGATAAGAAAATCCCTTTTCTTCTTCTTGTTGATCGCAAATTCTGTTTTTGCACAGGTAAATCTAAATCAAGGCCTGAAGGCTTATTATCCGTTCACGGGCAATGCAAACGATGTGAGCGGGAATAATAATAACCCTGTTTTCAATAATGCTGCATTAACAACCGACCGCTTTGGTAATCCCAACAGTGCTTATCATTTTAACGGCAGCAGCAGCTATATGCAGATTCTGAACAGCCCTTCCGTTAATTCCACAAACAAGATATCACTGGTTGCCTGGGTAAGACCCATGGGTTTTTATACCGGCACCTGCCATGGTAATTCTGTAATGATGAAGGGAGATGCCGATTATTTAACCGGGAATTACCTGATGCGGTTTGATGACAATGCCTACACCAATGGTACCAATTGCGGAGGAGGCCCAGTAGATGTACTGCACCAGAACTTTTATGGTGGCACTATGGCACCTCCGCCAGGCTATACACCTTACATACAGGTAAATCAGTGGTACTCTGTAATTATTACTATGGATGGTACCACGGCAAAATTGTATGTTGACTGCCAGTTGAAAGCAAGTGGGCCACAGGGCGGCCAAACCTTTACCAATGCATACGATCTCTATTTTGGTAAGTTGAATAATCCTTCGTTTCCCTATTGGTTCAATGGCGACCTGGATGAAGTAAGAATATATGACCGGGATCTTACCGTTGATGAAGTGAATGTTCTGGGTAGCTGTAATACAGGTTTCACCTGTACCAACTGGTTAAGGACACAGGCTGTTGGGCAAAGCGTTACCGTGGGCGACCTTGATGTAAGCGGGAATCAAGTGACCGTCGAAGCAAATTTCAATTGCAGTTCTTTTCCTACAACGAGGCCGGATAAACAGGAGGATATTGTTTCGAAACATTCAAACACAACGGATATTAATTATGTGCTGCGGATGGACCTGGCCGGGATCACTACTACCAACGGGCAATTCTTAACTCCCTTTCCCTGCGACAACCTGGTTACCAATAAAACATACCATGTGGCACTGGTTTATAACGGTACCACACTTAAATTTTACAGAAATGGTTTTTTAATGAGCCAGATAGCCGCAACCGGGAACCTGGTATTAAATAATTGGTTGACAACCATCGGCGATTATGCTGTAAACAACCCGGTGGGTACCAATTTTTTAGGATACATTAATGAAGTTCGGATATGGAATGTGGCCCGAACGCAGGCCCAGCTCCAGGCTTACATGAATATATCTTTACCCAATCCCACAACACAACCCGGACTGCTCGGGTATTACACATTTGACAATTTATTGAACAAGCAGGGCAATGCAGCCTATAATGGAACATTAAACGGTGCTGCTACCATAAACAATACAAACCCCAATTGCAGCTTTTTGGCTGATTCCTGCCCGGTAACAACTGTCATCAGTAATATTATCAATACATATACTCCTGTACTTGCTTTAAGCCCTTGCGATAATAAGCTTACTGTAGCAGATGCTTCTACATTTAACACAGGCGATACTGTTTTAATGATACAGATGAAAGGCGCTGTAATTGATTCCACCAATACTGCTGCATTCGGAACCATTATCGACTATAAAAATGCAGGTAATTACGAGTTCAATTATGTAAAAAGTAAAACGGGAAATGTAATTGAGTTAAAAAACAAGCTCACCAGGCAGTATGATATTCCAGTGGGTAAAGTTCAATTGATACGAGTACCGTATTATTCCACTGCCTTGGTGAGTGCCACGCTTACTTGTCCGCCATGGGATGGCAGTAAGGGAGGTGTGTTGGTATTAAATGCACGAGACTCAGTAATTCTGAATGCCGATATTGATGCAAATGGAAAAGGTTTTATTGGGGGGCAGGTTAGAACTACCGTTCCTGGTACAGGCATTTATAATCAAACTGATTATGCTTACCCATTAAACCCGGTTCACGGATCATATAAGGGAGAAGGAATTGCCGAAGTTTCTAACAATCTGATCTTTTGCAGGGGGCCTTTGTTCTCTGGCGGTGGTGGTGGTAATAGCAGCAATTCCGGCGGTGGCGGCGGCGGCAATAGTGGTAGTGGTGGTAAAGGAGGTAATGAGTGGGCTGGTGCTCCTACTGTATTAACGAATGGTGGTGTCGGTGGAAGAGTGTATGCATATTCATCTGCCAATAATAAGATCTTTATGGGTGGTGCAGGAGGTGCTGGTCATGCCAATGACAATGGCGGAACATCTGGCGGAAATGGAGGCGGCATTGTAATTATCAATACAAATACTATAAAGGCAAATGCGTATAAAATTACTGCAAATGGTGCCCAAGGTCCCGATTGCCTGAACCTGGGAACATGCGCTGATGGTGTTGGTGGTGGTGGTGCCGGTGGTACCGTTTTACTAAATGCGACCACCGCTGTAACCAATTTCCCTATTATAGCAAATGGAGGTAAAGGAGCCGATAATAATGTTCCCGGGCCAAATGCTCATGGCCCAGGTGGTGGTGGTGGTGGAGGAACCCTCCTTGTTAATTCGGCATCGTTGTTAGCTAATATTACCTATAGTTCAGCTGGAGGGGCTGCAGGCAGGGCACTTAATCATGGAAATACAAATTGGGGAGCTGTTGCAGGAACTAATGGCACATCATTCTCAAGTTTTATCATTCCGAATAGTACAGTCCCTTTTACTCCAAACATTGATTCCGTACGTATAAAAGACAGCCTCCTCTCCTGTAGTGGCTTTGATTTTAAAGGACTGGCTTATACAAATACCAACCCCATCAGCACCTGGCAATGGTATTTTGGTGATGGTGGTACTGCCAATACACAAAATACTACCTATGCTTATTCAGTTGCCGGTACATATACCGTTAAGCTGATCGTTACGGATATCAACGGTTGTGTTGACAGCGTTTCTAAAGACGTAACAGCATTACCGGGTATTGTTGCCAATGCAGGTAATGATACCGCATTCTGTTCCAACAGTGCTGTTTCCTATACATTACAGGGAACCGGCGCAGGCACTTATTCCTGGACCCCGGCAGTTTACCTGAACAATCCAACCATTCAAAACCCAATTGCAACAGTAAGCGCTACTACCACTTTTTATTTAACCGTAACCGGTGCGTCTGCCTGTTCATCCATTGATTCGGTGACCATATATGTGAACCCGGTGCCCCTTGTACAAACCATTGCCGATACGTCGATATGCGCAAACGATATCCTGGTGCTGACTACCACAAGCGGTTTAACAACCTATCACTGGACACCCGGAATTTCAGTAAGTGATTCAACCATTGCAAGCCCTGTATTCACCGGCAACACACCTGTTACCCTGGTTGTTACCGGAACAAATACATCGGGCTGCTTTGCCAGGGATACGATACTCGTTAATGTAAAACCGTTGCCTCTTGTAAGATCCATCGCCGATTCCGCCATTTGCAGTACCAGTGCAACAATCACGTTGACTACAACAGGCGCCCAAACCTATTCCTGGACCCCCGCCATTTTCTTAAGCAATCCCAATATTGCAAATCCTGTGTTCACCGGCAATCAAAGCCAGACCTATTATGTTACCGGAACCGCAGCAAACGGATGTAAAGCAAAAGACACGGTAAATATTTATGTAACCGCTCCTTTCCCATTCCTGGCGCCGCCCGATAAAACGATGTGCCAGAATAATTCCGTACAATTGGATGGATATAATGGAACTGCCGTACAGTATTTATGGAGCCCGGCCACCTATCTTTCTAACCCAACCATTATTAATCCTATTGCAAACCCTCCTGCAACTATTACATACGCTGTTAAGATAACAAACCAGGGATGTAATTACGACAGTACCTTTAACGTTGTGGTAACCGTACTACCCAAGCTGCCGGTAACAGCAGGTAAGCTAAATGATATTGATTGTGCAAACCGAACGGCACAACTCTTTGCATCCGGAGGTACTACGTACACATGGATACCGGCAACAGGGCTTAATGATCCTAATATTCCAAACCCGGTAGCTACTTTAACCTCCAATCAAACATACATCGTGAATGTTTCTGACGCAAACGGGTGCAGCAATATTGATTCCGTAACCGTGTTGGTGAACAGGGTAGCAAGCCTTGCCCGCTATATACCCAACACATTTACGCCAAATGGCGACGGGTTGAATGACTGCTATGGCTTAAAGAACTGGATGTATATAAAGAAACTGGAGTTCCGCATCTTTAACCGCTATGGCGAACAGGTTTTTGCTACAGCAGATCCATCCAGGTGCTGGGACGGACGGTACAAAGGAAAGATCGCCGACCAGGGTTCTTACGTGTTCTATATAAAAGCAGAAACCAATTGCGGCACCGAAGAACAAAAAGGAAGTTTCATGCTGCTGCGATAGCGCCTCTACCGGCTTTACAACACAATAACAACCCGGTAAACAGAACTTGCTTATTTTTATAAAAATTCTCTCCTGGATATTTTATGAAGATAACTTTATGTATTCTGTTGTTTCTTTTCAATATCTGTAATGCCCAGGTTGACCTGAAAAAGGGCCTGCAGGCTTACTACCCTTTTAACGGCAATGCCAACGATGCCAGTGGAAATAACAATCACCCCGTTTTTAATAACGCCACAATAACCAGCGACCGCTTTGGCACGCCAAACAGCGCTTATCATTTTAATGGTACGTACCAGTACATGCGTATTAAAAATGTTCCTTCGCTGAACTTTGCTGACCAGGTAACGCTTTCGGTTTGGGTACGGCCCACCGGTTTTTATTACGGTATATGCCATGCCAGCCAGGTACTGAGCAAGGGGGGCGGCAATTACAACCCCGGCAACTATGCCTTGCGTTTTGATGATGCGCTTTATTCGGCCGGAAGCGGGTGCAGCGGGGCGCCCTGCGATACCCTGCACCAGAATTTCCGAGGCACCGGCACTATACTTACCCCTTACAATGATTTTATTAAGAAGGGCCAGTGGTATTCTGTTATCTACACCAACGACGGAAAGACAGCAAGGCTTTATGTTGATTGCGAACTGAAGTATTCGGTGGAATTCCCGGAAACCTTCACCAATGAAGAAGACCTTTTTATCGGTAAATCCGACGACGACCTCTTCCCCTTCTGGATGAATGGCGATGTGGATGATATACGTATCTATAACCGGGCGGTGAGTATGGAAGAGATAACAGCGCTGTGCAAAGAAAGCCCGGAAGTAAAAAAGCCCGAACCCGAGGCCCTGAAGGAAGTGAAACTGGAGAAAAGGAATAACGATGTGCTGAAAGAAATTACGGTTGACCATGATTCCATCACCGTTACCTTGTACGACAATGGCGAGATCGACGGCGATAGTGTTACCCTTATCTACAACAATAAAATAATCACCACCCACCAGCGGCTTACCGACAAACCCATTACCTATACTCTAAAAATAAGCCCGGGCAATAATACCAACGAACTGGTGATGTATGCCGAGAACCTGGGAAGCATACCGCCCAACACGGCGCTTATGATAATCCAGGATGGGAATAAACGCTACGAACTGAATGTGAGCAGCACCCGGAATACCAATGGGGTAATATCGTTTAAACTAAGGGAATGAGAATTTGAAGATTTGAAAATTTGAAGATGAGTCAATTATTAAATCATCTTCAAATCGATCATTTATGTATCTCACTGGTAAAATGAAATTCAATATCCGGGTTGTTCTGTATCTCGGTATTTAAGAACCACTCGCTTTGCGCCAGGTATACCAGGTGACCATCCTTATCTTCCGCAATATTGGCCTGCTTGTATTTGATGAAGTCGTCCAGTTTTTTAGCATCCTTACTTACCAGCCAGCATGCTTTAAAAAAGGGCAGGTTATTCATCTGAACCGAAGCGCCATACTCCTGTAACAGGCGGTATTGTATCACTTCAAACTGCAGTTCGCCCACACAGCCAATGATCTTCTTATTGCCTCCAAATTGGGTGAATAACTGGGCCACTCCCTCATCAGTAAGCTGCAGGAGCCCTTTCTCCAACTGCTTGGTTTTCATAGGATCTTTGTTCACTACTTCTTTAAATATTTCCGGAGAAAAACTGGGTATACCGGTAAAGTAAAAATCTTCTCCTTCGGTGAGGGTATCGCCTATTTTAAAGTTACCGGTATCAAATAACCCTACCACATCACCGGGGTAAGCTTCTTCTATCACATCTTTCTGGCGGGCCAAAAAACTATAGGGGTTACTGAACCTCAGATCCCGGTCGCTACGCACATGATGGTAATACTTATTGCGCTCAAAGCGGCCACTGCATACCCGTAAAAAGGCAATGCGGTCACGGTGCTTGGGATCCAGGTTGGCATGTATCTTAAAAATGAAACCGCTGAACTTATCTTCTTCTGGTTTGATATCCCGGGTAGTAGTATGCCTTGGCCTGGGTGTGGGTGCAATGCGGATGAAGGTATCCAGCATTTCTTTTACACCAAAATTGTTCACGGCGCTGCCGAAGAAAACAGGGGCTGTTCTTCCTGCCAGGTAATCGTCGGTATTCAACTCGCCATAAACGCCATCCACCAGTTCCACGTCTTCTCTTAATGTATCCGCATCCTTCTCCCCGATCTTTGTATTCAATACCGGGTCGCTGAGGTCTTTTATTTCCACCACATCCTCATCATTGGCCTTGGTGCCGGCAGTAAACAGTACCAGGCTCTTCTGGTGCAGGTCGTACACTCCCTTAAAATCCTTACCGCTGTTAATGGGTATGGTCATAGGATGCAACTGTATCTTCAGTTCTTTTTCAATTTCTTCCAGCAGGTCAAACCGGTTCTTACCATCCCGGTCCATTTTGTTGATGAAAACGATCACCGGTGTTTGCCGCATGGCAATTACTTCCATCAGCCTTCTTGTCTGGGCTTCCACCCCATTCACACTGTCTATCACCAGTACCACACTGTCTACTGCTGTTAATGTACGATAGGTATCTTCTGCAAAGTCTTTGTGCCCCGGGGTATCCAGCAGGTTAATAAGATGACCCTGGTATTCAAAGGTCATTACACTGGTGGCTACGCTGATACCACGCTGCCTTTCGATCTCCATAAAATCGCTGGTGGCGTGTTTCTTTATCTTGTTGCTCTTTACGGCTCCGGCTGTTTGAATAGCCCCGCCAAAAAGCAGGAACTTCTCGGTAAGGGTGGTTTTACCGGCATCCGGGTGAGAGATGATGGCAAAGGTCTTGCGTTTATTTATTTCGTTTATATACTTCATGCTATAACCTCACCCCAACCCTCTCCTTGAGAAGAGGGAGGATGTGTACGTTTAATTTTAAATGCCCGTTTTTTAAGAGCGCAAAGGTAAGGCTTGAAACATAAATTCTACTTCCTTAAGATTAATGCACATATTGCCCTGTAGTGAAACCATGATAAAAGTTCCCCTTTAGGGTACAGGGGCACCGCCATTCATACATTTTACCCCATAAATCAACCGCCATCCCGTAATTTTGGGGAGATGGGCAAATCACTAAACATCATCCGCAATTCATTAAGGCTCACGTTCCAGGAGCTGAGGGTGAATAAACTGCGTACAGCACTTAGTCTTACCGGGGTGGCCTTCGGCATTTTTTGTATCATCGGTGTATTGGCAACCGTGAACAGCCTGGAACGGAACATTCAGAACGAAGTGCAAAGCCTGGGCAGCAACACCATCTATATCGATAAATGGGATTACAGCGGTGGCCCCGATCAGCCTTTCTGGAAATTCAGGGCAAGGCCGGTTCCCAAATACGAAGAAGCTGCCATGATCAAAGAACGTTCTGTTCTGCTCGATGACATTTCATACCTGATGCAAACCGGTACCAGCATTTCGCATAAAGACGACCTGCTGCAGAACATCAGTGTGTATGGTATCCTGGAGGCACAAATGATCATTCAGCCGATCAGTTTTGCCGATGGCCGTTTTTTTTCAGCCAGCGAATTCAATGCCGGCACCAATGTATGCATCATTGGTTTCACCAGCGCCGAAACCCTGTTTGGAACCACCGAACGGGCCTTGGGAAAGCAGATCGATGTAAAAGGGAAAAAACTCACCATCATCGGCGTGATAAAAAAAGAAGGCACCAATTTCATAGGCTGGAACTACGATAACTGCATTATGCTAACTTATAATTTCTGCCGGCAGTTATTTGATGAGAAATTCTCAAATCCCATACTCATCGCTAAAGGTAAGGAAGGCGTTACTACCGATGCACTGAGCAACGAACTGAAAGGCATCATGCGGCAGATAAGAAGACTCAGTCCAACCCAGGAAGATAATTTTTCGCTTAACAGTGTGGAAGCATTCAGCAAGGCAATTACCGGGTTCTTCACCACCGTTAATATAGTGGGCGCCATCATCGGCAGCATCAGTTTGATCGTTGGCATATTTGGCATTACCAATATCATGTTTGTTACGGTACGGGAAAGAACAAGTGTGATCGGGCTCAAGAAAGCCATTGGTGCCAAAAAAGGTTCCATCCTTTTTGAGTTCCTGATGGAAGCAGCCCTGCTCTGCATCTTTGGTGGCGCTATTGGTTTATTCTTTGTTTATATTCTTACGCTCATACTGTCGGGGCCTCTCAAATTCCCGGTATACATTTCCATCCCCATGCTCATTACCACCGTAATCATTTGTGTGGTGGCGGGTGTGCTGGCGGGTATCATCCCCGCTTCAAAAGCCGCACGCATGGATCCGGTGGCCGCCATAAGAAGTAAATAAAACCGATACCCCGGGCAGCGTATTTTACTTACAATTTGTCTGATACATTAAAGCATCCATCATGAAAAAAATAGTACTGCTACTGGTCGTTGTTGCCTCTCTTTACTCATGCAAAAAGCATTGCAGGAACAATGAACCGGAAGTGACAGGTATTGTGCAGGATTTCACAGGCAAACTGGATGGCTGCAAAATGATGATCGTTTTAAGCAATGGAGATAAACTGGAGATACATTCCCTGCCTGCCGGTGTTACGCTGATAGACGGCAGAACCGTTGCCATAAAATATACAAAAGCTGCACAGATCGCTTCCATCTGCATGGCCGGAGAAATTGTGGACATTATAAGTTTGCGGTATCTTTGAGGCCCTCATGGGTATTACCATCCTCGCCATAGAATCTTCCTGCGATGAAACTTCTGCATCGGTATGTGTGAATGGAAAGATCTTATCCAACAAGATCGCCAACCAGACCGTACACGAGCAATTTGGCGGCGTGGTGCCCGAACTGGCCAGCAGGGCACATATGCAGAACATTGTACCGGTGGTGGATGCCGCCTTACAAACGGCCGGTTGCCAGCTGCAGGATATAGATGCCGTTGCCTTCACACAAGCCCCGGGCTTAATTGGCTCCCTGCTGGTAGGAACTCAATTTGCAAAATCACTTTCACTGGCATTGAACAAACCACTCATTGCCGTGCATCATATGCAGGCGCATGTATTGGCCAATTTAATTGCAGAAGAAAAGCCTTCTTTTCCTTTTTTGTGTTTAACGGTGAGCGGCGGACATACGCAGATCGTTCGGTGCGATTCGCCCACGCAATTAAAGGTCATTGGTGAGACCATCGACGATGCAGCCGGGGAAGCTTTTGATAAAACAGCCAAGATGCTCGGGCTTCCTTACCCCGGGGGGCCGCTCATTGATAAATATGCCGCATCGGGAAATGCAAAACGATTTAAATTTCCCGAGCCGCAGATACCCGGGCTTGATTTTAGTTTTTCAGGGTTAAAAACATCCATCTTATATTTT
>DAOLIP010000055.1:0-24127 GCA_035328475.1 Ferruginibacter sp. | reverse complement strand
CCGTACCTCGGGAACTCTTATCATGTGGTTGGTACGGTGTTCCTGTTGTTGTTCTTTTCTAAATCGGGGATTAAAAGCTCCCCGGGGTCTTGGTGGAAATGCCATTTAAAAATTTTAGTTTACAATTTTGTTTATCAATATCACTTTGGAAATTGGAAGATGGGCGATACTTCAATCTTCATATTGATTCATCTACAGATCACTCTCCTCTTCTTTCTTTTATTTCAGCAACTATTTCGTCTACGAATTCTTTTACATCTTTTGCGCCGAGGTCTCCTTTACCCTGCCGGCGGATGGATGCTTTTCCCTCGTTCATTTCTTTTTCTCCGATCACGAGCATGTAAGGAACCCGGGCAATTTCTGTATCCCGGATCTTCTTTCCAATCTTCTCATTCCGGTCGTCAATCTCTGCACGAATATCTGCTTTTTTCAGCGTTTGCAAAATAGTATTTGCGTAATCCATGAATTTGTCGCTGATGGGCAGGATCTTCACCTGTAGGGGAGCCAGCCAGGTAGGGAATTTACCGGCATAGTGCTCCAGCAAAAAGCCGATGAACCGCTCATGGGTTCCCAGTGGCGCCCGGTGTATAATGAGGGGTATTTCGGGCTGGTTATTCTGGTTGGTAAACGACAATTTAAAACTACGGGATTGCGCAAAATCAACCTGGTTGGTTGCCAGGGTAAATTCACGGCCGATGGCGCTCCATATCTGTACGTCGATCTTTGGTCCATAGAATGCACCCTCGCCCTTAACTTCTACAAAAGGCACCCCGGTTTCTATCAAAACATTTCTTACCAGTTCTTCTGTTTCTAACCAGAGTTCCGGTTCGTTCACATACTTCTGTCCAAGTTTTGCCGGGTCGTGTAATGAAAGGCGCATTACATACTTCTCAATTCCGAATATCTTAAAATATTTCAGGTACATATCGTTCACCGCCTTGAATTCCTGCGCAAACTGTTCTTTGCTGCAATAGATATGTGCATCGTTCATGTGCAGGCAACGCACCCTCATCAGGCCGAATAATTCACCGCTTTGTTCGTAACGGTAACAGGTGCCATATTCTGCAATACGGTAAGGAAGGTCTTTATAGCTCTTCTGCTCTGCATCAAATATTTTATGGTGATGCGGACAGTTCATAGCCTTCAGGTAATATCTTTCGCCATCCATCTCCATCGGCGGAAACATGCTATCGGCATAATACGGCAGGTGGCCGCTGGTTACATACATACTTTCTTTAGCAATATGCGGTGTTACCACTCGTTTATAACCGGCATCCTTTTCAGTTTCCTTTGCCAGTTTTTCCAGTTCCTCAATGATAACCGTTCCGTTTGGCATCCACAATATCAGGCCAGGTCCAACATGATCGTCCATGGTGTAGATGCTTAACTCCTTTCCCAGTTTACGGTGATCCCTTTTCTTTGCTTCTTCCAGCATGGCCAGGTATTCATCCAGTTCTTTTTGGTTCGGAAAACTTACTCCATAGATACGGGTAAGCTGCTTGTTCTTTTCATCACCCTTCCAATAAGCGCCGGCAACACTGGTTAGTTTTATTGCTTTAATAACCCCGGTAGAAGGAATATGCGGCCCCCGGCAGAGATCGGTAAAATTTCCCTGGGTATAAAAAGTAATGCTTCCGTCCTCCAGGTTTTGTAAGAGATCGAGTTTGTATTCGTCTCCCTTTTCTGAAAAATATTTTATTGCTTCGGCTTTTGAACGTTCGCTTCGCTGGTAAGCATTATTCTGCTTCGCCAGTTCATTCATTTTTTTCTCCAGCGCAACAAGGTCTTCTTCACTCATCTTCCGGTCGCCAAGGTCCATATCATAATAAAAACCTTTTTCAATAGCCGGACCAACCCAGAATTTTACTCCCGGGAAAAGACTTTCCACTGCTTCTGCCATCAGGTGGGCAGAGGAATGCCAGAACGTTGATCTGCCATCCGTATCATCCCAAGTCAGCAATTTAAGAGAAGCATCTTCATTGATGGGCCTGGTAGCATCCCATACCTGCCCGTTAACACTGGCAGCCAGTACTTTTTTTGCCAATCCTTCGCTGATGGATCTTGCAATGCCATAAGCAGACGTACCTTTCTCGTATTCTCTTACTGCGCCATCCGGTAATGTTATCTTTATCATATCTTTATAAGCCAGTCTTTTACAGACTTTCGGACTGCAAATTTAACGAAGTATTAGCGACTTAAAAATTTATCTAAAATATCTTTGTGAACAATGAGGATTATAGTTCTTTTTCTTTTCCACTTTATAGTGAGTTTAGGTTGTTTTTCCCAGTCTATGGAAGGCGAGTGGAAAGGATATTTCACGGAAAAAATTGAAGAAGTTGTGTATCGAACAGAGATAATGTTTCATTTTTCTAAGGTTGACGATACTACTTTTAAAGCTGTAAGTACAACCTTTTTTAAAGTAAAAAAGAACCACTATGATACTGCCGTTTTTATTCTAACTGGCAGCTTTTATGAAAAAAATATACTACTTCTTGAGGAGGTCAGAGCTATAAAGGATTTCTCTTCCGGGAAAGGGTGTTTACAAATAATGAAGTTATATTATAAAAAGGGAAAGAAACACTATTTGCTAGAAGGTGAATGGTTTATAAATGACCCGACCTGTGGTGACGGTAATGGGAGTATTAAGCTAAGAAAAACATTATAAATTCAAATGAAAGGAATTCTACAATTACTGTTTGGAATTGCAATAACACTACAACTAAATGCCCAGGATTTTACCGGCCAATGGAAGGGACAATTTGTTGACAAGAGCACTACCTTTTCAGGATGGGGCGGCGACCGCTGCGATTATGTACTGGAAATTGAATGCAAGGGCAAAAACGTTACAGGCTATTCCTATACCTATTTTTCCGACGGAGGCAAGCGCTACTACACCATCTGTAAATTAAAAGGCACGGTAAATAAAGCCAGCAAATACGTGGAAGTAACCGAGTTTGAAAGAACGAAGACAAATGTTCCGGTGAGTATCCGTAACTGCTTCCAGATACATAAACTTACTTTTTTTCAGCAGGGAGAAGATCAAACCCTGGAGGGAACCTGGGTGCCGGCCCCTAACCAGGCAGGAGATTGCGGCTATGGCAGTACCGTTCTTACGAGGCGGATGCTGCAAAAGAATTCGGCATTTTACAACAAGAAGGACAATAAGAACACCGCTAAAGTAAATGCTCCTAAAACAGTTGTTCCTGCCGAAAAGCCCAAAACAAAACCTGTAACAACTGCACCACCTGTTGCCAAAACCAAACCCCCGGTTAAGAATACCCCTCCGGCAAAGAATACTCCTTCGGCAAGGAACACACCGGTTATAGAAAACAAGGATGTCAGCAGGGATGATGTTGGCAAACCCGAACCAGACAGGGTACAAAACAACAGACCGGATACGGAGAGCAAACGAACCACAGACAGCCGGTTTGAGAAAAGGAACAGCGATGTATTAAAAACGATCGAGATCGACAACAAGACCTTTACGGTAGATCTTTATGATAACGGCGAAATAGACGGTGACAGCATTTCCCTTTTCTTTAATGGCAAACTGATATTATCCCACAAAAGATTAAGCG
Organism: Ferruginibacter sp.; assembly: GCA_035328475.1. Classification (GTDB taxonomy): domain Bacteria; phylum Bacteroidota; class Bacteroidia; order Chitinophagales; family Chitinophagaceae; genus Ferruginibacter. The sequence continues at coordinate 20,549 of DAOLIP010000055.1, read as the reverse complement.
ATAAAGCTCTCAGCCTGAAGCTGAATGTAGACGAAAGCCGCGACCTGAACGAACTGGTGATGTATGCCGAGAACCTGGGAACCATTCCTCCCAATACCGCCCTGATGGTAGTACACGACGGCGATAACCGCTACGAGGTACGCATATCCTCCGACCTGCAAAAAAGCGGGGTGATCCGGTTTATCCACAAGCCCAAATAAGCGCAATAAAAGGGTAAATATTGCGTTATAAAGCATAACCAATATCCCGTTTTGAAATGAAAAAGTTTTACAGTACCCTTTTTATAGCTGCTGGCCTGCTTTCCGTTATTATTGTTTCTAATTCTTGTGCCAAGGCCGACCATAGTGCCGACCTGCCCAAAGAACAACAGGTAGTGGGTACCTGGACCATACAGCGGATACAGTTACGGATCTACCAAGGCGGAGTGTTCCTGAAGGATACTATTATCAAGCAAACCCCTCATCCTACCAATTATGTGAAGTTTGAAACCAACGGCGATTTTGAATACCGCTTCAATACCTATACCACCGATGCAGGCTCTTACCAGTTTTCGGGCGCCGATTCGGTTATTGCTAATTCAACCCCGCAAAATTACCGGTGGAAAATGCTGACACTGACCAATGTGCTGTTCACCGTTGTAAGTAAAGGAACAGACCCCGGGTACCCCGGAGCCGTAGTAGAAAGATATCAAACCTTTGTACGATAACCCCCATAGAAATAGTTCACGCAACTGCCCTTTTTTAGAAGGGCAGTTTTATTTTCTAGAAACGTACGTTCCAGGTAATGGCCGGTATGATGGGAAATAAAGAAACCTGTTTGGCCTGTATCTCCAGGGTACCGTTAAAGGGATTTCCTGTTTGATCGAAATAAATGAAGTACGGGTTTTTGCGGCTGTATGCATTATACACACTGAACACCCATTCACTTTTCCATTTGCGTTTTATATTTTTCTTTGGCGTTAGGATGGCTGCAAAATCAAGCCGGTGATACGAAGGCAAACGGTATTCATTTATCTTACTGTATTCCTGGGTGAGAATTCCGTCTACAATATAAAAACGTTCGGGCAAGGTAGCTGCATTACCTGTTCCGAAAACAAAGGATGCCGACAGCCGCCATTTTTTATTGATCTCGTAAATAGCTACAATGCTCATATCGTTCCTTCGGTCGTACTTGGCAGGATATTTATTTCCGAAGTTGAGGCCGGGAAATTTCCGCCATGTCCAGCTCAGTGTATAGCCCACCCATCCGGTCAGTCTTCCTTTTGTTTTATTGATGAAAAATTCTGCCCCATAACTCCAGCCTTTTCCAAACGTGAAGGAGTTCTCAGTATCATCAATTGAATTGGGTGTGTAGCCTTCTTTATATTCTACCTGGTTCTGCATCTGTTTGTAATAAAGCTCCACCGAAGTTTCATACATGTTGTCTTTAAAATTCTTAAACAACCCGGCCGCATAAAGCCAGCTTGACTGGGGCCTCACTTTATACGTACTGGGCACCCATATATCGGTGGGCAATGTAGTACCGGCATTGCTCACCAGGTGTATGTATTGCAGGTTACGGGTTACCGATGCTTTAAGAGAGGTTTCATCATTCAGCGCATAACGAATGGTAAGCCTGGGTTCAAATCCTGCATAGGATTTTACGCCCTTGCCGCGGCCAAATACAGTACTGTCTGTACGGTTGCCGTTATCATCTGTTGTATAAATTTTATAAGGCCCTATCTGTTGAAACCAACTATACCTGATGCCCGCATTGATCTTTAATTTTTCATTCACTTCCCAGTCATCCTGCAGGTAAACGGCTGCTTCATGGCCATATTTAACCTGGGCATTGTTTGGCCTGAATACCGTGGAATCCTGTTTACCGCTTACCACAGAAGGCGTAAACTTATGATAGGTATATATTCCGCCAAACTTGAGTTTATGACCCGTGTAGGGATACAGGTCAAAGTCCTGTTTAAGGCTGATGTCTCTTATCCCGGAAGCCAGTTTCAATTCGAAATTATTCTGGGCGGCATTGAATGTGAAATTGTAATCGTTGTATACCAGTGTGGTGTTGCCGAATAATTTCTGGTTGTACACATGGTTCCAGCGCAGGGTACCAGTGGCATTGCCCCAGGGGATATTTATATTCAGGCTTTGCTTGCTGTTTTGAAAATCAAAAACATCCCGCCCAAAATAACCACTCAGGTATACCCGGTCTTTTTCGGAGAATATATAATTCACTTTTGCATTCAGGTCGTAGAAAAAATAACCGGAACCGTGAAACTGGCTTGTCTTTTTTATAAATGGTTTAGTAAGCACATCTATGTATGTTCTGCGACCAGAGATGATAAAGGACGACTTATTTTTTTTGAGCGGCCCCTGGATGGATAATCGTGAAGCGATCAACCCAAGCCCTGCATCAACCTGTAGTTTCTGGTTATTACCTTCTTTCATCGAAACATCAAGCACACTCGATAAACGTCCGCCATACTGGGCAGGCATTCCTCCTTTTATCAGCGATACGTTCTTAATCGCATCGGCATTAAAGATGGAAAAGAAACCAAACAGGTGGCCGGTATTGTAAACCGGTGCATCATCCAGCAGTATCAGGTTCTGGTCGGGTCCTCCCCCTCTTACATAAATACCGGCGCTGCCCTCTCCGGCATTTCTTACACCCGGCAGGAACTGAACGGTCTTCATCAGGTCTACTTCACCCAAAAAGGCCGGGATCGATTTTATCTGTTCCATAGGCAATGTAAATTTTCCCATCTGGGCATTCTTTACATTGGCATCTCTTTTTTTGGTACTTACCACCACTTCCTGGAACAGGTAGGCTTTTGGCAATATTAAAAAATTCAGTTGCCGGTCGTTGTCGAGTTTTATATCGATGACCCTTTCGCGGTAACCGATATAGGTGCATATAAGTGTATAACTGCCTTCGGTGAGTGTAATGGAAAAAAAACCATACTGGTTACTGCTGATCCCTTTCGATTGCCCCTTTACCGTTATCGTAGCGCCAATAAGTGTTTCGCCATTCAGCGAATCTTTGATATACCCGCTGATGGTGTACTTTTTTTGTGCAGATGATGCAGTGGCACACAGTAGTAAAAGAAAAATAAAAGGAAGAATTTTCATAGCTGTTTATTCTATAGGCCACTTATACCAGAAAACGGTCTTATTTAGCCTTAATGGTATCTTTCACCGAACCGCAATGCAGCATCGTAGCTTTAAATTCGGGGTGATTTTTACCGAGGTACGGATTCACCACTTCCAGGGTATTACTGATCCAGTTTGCTTCTTTCTCATCACCAAATGCCATGGGGCAGTTTTGCCAGTACATCTTCTCGCCTTCGTAGTTGATGGTTCCCAAAAAGGATGGATAAAGATTTTCAGAAACACTGCTGAAGTCTTTTCGCATTTCGGTGATATCGGTCTGTTGCAGTATCGACTGGGCACTGCTTTTAATATTTGAATGGCTGCCCATGGCTGCATCATAAATATTCAATGTATCTGTCTTTAATTCAGCCATGGGGATGCTGTCGAGCAACTGAATGAATTTCCGGCAGCCGTCTTTTACTTTTGTGGTATCGGCATTTACAAAAGCGTCTTTCATCTCAAAATAGGCGTTCATGGCAGTTGCTACTGCCCGGTTGAAATTATCCGAATGCTTTTTTAATGTTAATGCCTGTTGTTTGGATGCGCTTTCGCCTTTTCCGGCATTACTGAACTTATACCAGTAAAAACCCGCTACGCCAAGGACTACCAGCAGCAGTACTAAAAGTATTTTCTTCATAGCTGTTCTTTTTTCTACAAATCTAACTTCTACATGCGTACGTTTATCGCTCAACGAAAGATTTTTTGATATTATAACAGGAATGGCCGTTAAAGGTTCGATAATCGTTATTTTTGCGGCCTGTAAAATCTATTATACCGCTTTTATGCTTTTAGGATTACAAAATGTAACGTTTGAATTTGGTGCAAGAACCATTGTGGAAGATGCTACCTGGCATATTCAGCCCAATGAACGAATTGGATTGATCGGCTATAATGGAACAGGCAAATCCACCTTGCTGAAGGTTTTAACAGGTCAATACAGTCCGGCCAAGGGAACCGTTGAAAAAGGCCGGGAAACCACTATTGGCTTTTTACACCAGGACCTGTTGAGTTTCGACACCGAAGATTCGATACTGGAAGTAGCCATGGGCGCTTTTGAGCGGGTGAAGGAACTGGAAAAGGAAATTGAGTTTATTGGTAAAAAACTGGAAGAAACGGGCGACGAATCCCTGGCGCATGATTATGCCGACCGGCTTCATGAAATGGAAGTATTGGACGGGTACAACATTCATCACAAAACAGAAGAGATATTGCAGGGCCTGGGCTTTGCCAATGCCGATCTGCAAAAACCCTACAAACAATTCAGCGGTGGCTGGCGCATGCGGGTATTACTGGCAAAAATGATATTGATGCACCCGGATGTATTATTGCTGGATGAGCCCACCAACCACCTTGATATGCCCAGTATTGAATGGCTGGAAAAATACCTGCAGCATTACCCCGGGGCCGTGGTGATCGTGAGTCACGACCGCTATTTCTTAGACCGGATGGTAACCAAGGTAGTTGAATTGTACCAGCAGCAATTGCATTTCTATACAGGTAATTATTCTTTTTACGAAACGGAGAAAGCGCAGCGTGTGGATATTCAAAAAAAGGCTTATGAAAACCAGCAGGATTATATACGCCAGCAGGAACGTTTTGTGGAACGCTTTAAAGCAAAAGCCAGCAAAGCGGCCCAGGCACAGAGTATTGTAAAGCGGTTGGATAAACTGGAGCGGATAGAAGACGTGGAAATAGAAAGGCCAAACATACGCATTAACTTTTCGGTTGATAAGCAGCCGGGCCGGACATTGTGTACATTGAAGCATGTATCAAAAAGTTTTGGCAGCCTGCGGATCGTGGAAGATACCGGGGCCGAGATCGACCGGGGCGATAAAGTTGCCCTGATCGGGGCGAACGGGAAAGGTAAATCAACCTTACTGAGGATCATTGCCGGCACCGAACCTTTCGAGGGCGAACGCATTTGGGGGCATAATGTAGATGACTCATTTTATGCCCAGCACCAACTGGAAGCACTGGATGTAAACAATAATGTGCTGGAAGAGATGCAGAGCAGCCGCAGCGGAAAAACAGACCTTGAACTGCGGAGTTTGCTGGGATGTTTTTTATTCAGCGGCGATGACGTGGATAAGAAAATAAAAGTATTAAGCGGTGGTGAAAAAGCCCGGGTGGCCCTTGCCAAAACAATTGTAAGCAAGGCCAATTTTCTTTTACTGGATGAACCTACCAACCACCTCGACCTGCATTCGGTTGAATTGCTGATAGAGGCATTGAATAAATACGAAGGCAGTATTGTGCTGGTAAGTCACGACCGTTACTTCATCAGCAAGATCGCTAATAAGATATGGGAAATTGAAGACCATAAGATCATAGAGTTCAAAGGCACGTATAAAGAATGGGAAGACTGGAAAGAGAGAAGAGAAGCCGAAAGGATCAAAGAAGCAAAAGCCATTAAGCAACCCGACCCGGTGCAACAGGTTGAAAAAAAAACAAAAGAACCGGAAAAACAGGTTCAGCGAAATTCAATTGACAGGGAGTTAAAGAAAGAGCTGCAAAAGCAAAAGAATATTTTTAACCAGCTGGAAGAAAAGATCGCCCGCTTAAATAAACAAAAAACGCAACTGGAAGCCGACCTTACTTCGCCGGATATTTATAACGACAGGAACCGTTTTGTTCAAACAGAAACCGCTTATAAAAACATCAGCAGCGACCTGCAGAAAGCATCTGCCGAATACGAATCGGCATTCGAGAAACTGATGGAGCTGGAAGAAAAGATGAAATAACTTCCAACGGTTTTACCAATATAAAAAAGCTATAAAAGAAAAATCCCCGGCATAACCGGGGACTTTTATTACTTGGAATCTGTTTTACCAGATCAATAATTCCTTACTGTCATTTCTACCCTTCTGTTCTTAGCACGGCCGGCAGCAGTTTTGTTGTCAGCAACTGGTTTGCTTTCACCATAACCTGTTGAAGTAAGACGGCTCTCATCGATGCCTTTGCTTACCAGGTATGCTTTAACTGAAGCAGCCCTTCTTTCAGATAAACTCTGGTTGTTCTCGTCTTTACCCACGTCATCGGTATGACCATCTACATTTACTTTATAAGAAGGATTCTCTTTCAGGATGCTAACCACATCATTCAGTTTAGGGAATGATTTAGCAAGCAACTTGTCGCTTCCTGTTGCGAAGAATACATTCTGAGCAGCTTTGTTCACACGCTCAACGATCTTTTCGTCAATTACAGGGCAACCGTAGTTAGAAGCAGGTCCTTTTTCGTTGATACATTTATCTTCTTCATCATTTACACCATCACCATCTGTATCTGGAATTGGGCAACCTTGATAACGGGCAACACCTGGAACGGTAGGGCATTTATCCTGTTCGTCGTTGATACCATCTTTATCTGTATCAGGTATAGGGCAACCCTGGTAGCGGGCTAAACCAGCAACATCAGGACATTTGTCATCGCCATCAGCAATACCGTCACCATCTTTATCAGGACAACCTTTCAAAGAAGCAAGACCTTTTACGTCAGGACATTTATCATCCACATCCAAAACACCGTCACCATCCCTGTCTTTTGGAGGCTCAACTACTGGTGGTGGAGGCGGAGGAACCACTTTCACTTTTTCTTTTCCGATATTCTGAGCAAAACCTACTGAATAGAACAGGTGGTCGCCCAATGTTTTCTTAGACAATGTCCATCTGTATTGAGCCTGAACAAAAAGATAAGTAACGCTGTTAAAATTAATTTGTGCACCAAGACCCGCTGGTACATAACCGCCAAAATGGTCGGTATAAAGACCACCGCCAACACCTACTGTTAAGAAGGGATTGATCAACGCTGCATCAGGGAACAGGCGGGCATTTAAAGTGGGCTCCAGTTCAACACCGAATTCTGTTTTTCCTTGTGGAGTTCCGTAGTAGATCGCATTGTAATCACGGAACATACCATTTAACCTTAAAGAGAAATCAAGTCTTTTACTGATCCCTTTCCAATAAGAAATAGAAAAACCTTTATTCAGATCTCTGAACCTGGTGTAAACTTTACCGGTTTCTGGATTTTTGATACCCAAAGGAGCGTTAAAGTCGGCCATATTAAAATGCAAACCAAGAAGGGTTCCCTTCTTACTGTCATTACTCATTTTTTTCTGGGAAAAACCACTTGTGGCTAAAAGAGTTAATGCCAGAATTAGCGTTAGTTTTTGTTTCATAAACTTCAATTTTATTAAAAATTTTTGTCTGAGTTATGTGCAAATATAATGTTAAATTAATGGAAAGGCAAAATTTGAATACAATTTTATTATTTACCCAAAAATAGTCAAAATCAGACCTTTACCAACTTCCATTTGCCTTTTCGGAAGATGATTATACTGGTAATTGCCAGCACCGATTCTGCGATATTTATGGCCACATAAACACCGGTTGTACCCCAACCCAGGTACCTCACAAGCAAGTAGGCAAGAGGTATCTGTAAAAGCCAAAAAACAAAGAGGTTGATATAGGTCGGGGTCTTACTGTCTCCTGCCCCATTGAATGCCTGGGTAAGTACCATCCCGTAAGCAAAGCAGGTATACCCAATGGCAAGTATATGCAGGCATTTTGTTCCTTCCTTTACCGCAAGTTCGTTGCTTGTAAAGAACCGCATCAATGCTTCGCCAAAGAAAAAGAAGACAATACCTACCAAAATGAAGAAGCACAAGGCAAGAAAAGCGCTTCGCCAAACCGACTTCTCGGCTCTTCCCGGGTGGCCGGCACCAAGGTTCTGACCGGTAAGCGTAGCCGCTGCATTGGCAATACCCCAGGCAGGCAGTATGGTAAAAATGCATATCCGTATTGCTGTAAAATATCCCGAAGTTGCTTCAACACCCGATTCGGCAACAAGCTTTGCCAGGAATATCCAGCTGCAACTGCCGATGAGGAACTGGAACATAGCGCCTGACGAAGTACTCAGCAGGCTTCTTATCAGTTTCATATCTGTCCGGAACTGGCTGACAGAAAGTTTCACCAGGTCTTTACCGCCAAAGAGGTGATAAAACTGGTAAAGCACGCCGCATCCCCTGCCAATGGTGGTTGCTACGGCTGCTCCCATCAATTCCATTTTAGGGAACGGCCCGTAACCCATTATCAACAAAGGATCAAGAATGATATTGATAATATTTGCAATGATGAGCGACCGCATTGCAACAGAGGCATCACCCGCTCCCCGGAATATGCCATTGTTCACAAACAGCAGCATGATTACAATATTGCTGCCCAGCATTACCTGGGTGAACCTGTAATGTTCATCAACCAGGCCTGCATCTGCTCCCATAAAACGCAATATCTCTTTAGGGAATACGATGCCGAAAATGCTTACCAGTACCGAAAAAGCCGTAGCAATAAGTATTACCTGTGCTGCAACAGACGAAGCGCTTTTGAAATCCTTTTCACCTGCCCGGCGGGCAATTAAGGCCGTGGCACCCATTGCCAGTCCCCAGGCAAGAGAATACAGAATGGTCAGTGATGATTCGGTCAAACCCACGGTAGCGGCTGCAGCCGGGCTTACCTTGTTTACAAAATAGATATCCACCAATGCAAAAGACGATTCAAGCACCATTTCCAATACCATGGGAACCGCTAACAAAAAGATCGCCCGGTCGATACTGCCGGTGGTAAAATCTTTTATATCGCCCCGTATGGCTTGCCTGAATAATTTAAAGAATGAAGTTTTATTATCCTGAGTTATCATTTCAGTCATTATTGATAAAAATTAAAAATAGAAAAATACTCCTGTAAGCGGAGTTTAAATTTACAGAGAAAGACCTGAAGAAAGGAACCGGTTCCTTTTACAATGCTTGGGCGATGTTCTCCAGGTTAGACCAGAACTTCATATACGTACAATTGAAAAAAGTGGTGATCCGGATTGGATTCGAACCAATGACCCTCAGCTTAGAAGGCTGATGCTCTATCCAACTGAGCTACCGGACCAATTTTTTGCAGCGGCAAAGCTAAGAAATTTTTACATTGCATGTAATCTTATGTACAATGGATGTAAAAATAGAACCATCGTGGAAGGAAGTGTTGCAGCAGGAGTTCACCAAACCTTACTTTCAACAGGTTGTTACATTCTTAAAAACAGAAAAAGCCGCAGGCAAGATCATCTATCCTCCCGGCCCGCTTATCTTCAATGCCTTTAACCAAACACCTTTTCACAAACTTAAAGTAGTGCTGCTTGGACAGGATCCCTACCACGGAGCCGGGCAGGCACATGGGCTGAGCTTTTCGGTTCCAAACGGCATCAAGCCGCCGCCTTCGCTGGTAAATATCTTTAAAGAGATACAAAATGATATCGGTGTGGCCATGCCTTCTTCTTACGGCAACCTTACCCGCTGGGCAGAACAGGGCGTGCTGCTACTGAATGCTGCCCTAACAGTAAGGGCCAATGAACCCTTCAGTCATGCCAAAAGCGGCTGGGCTGAATTCACCGATGCGGTCATTCAAAAGATATCCGACCAAAAACAAGGGATCGTTTTTTTACTGTGGGGAAGGTTTGCACAGGACAAGCAATTATTGATTGATGAAACCAACCATTTTGTTTTAAAAGCAGCTCACCCCTCCCCGTTCTCTGCCGACAAAGGTTTCTTCGGCTGTAAACATTTTTCAAAAACAAATGACCTGTTGGTAAAACAAGGCATTTCTCCCATCGACTGGAAATTATTAACACCGTAGCTTTGCCGGTCATGAAGATCATTAAAAATATATTTGGCCGCCTCTGGGCACTGTGGGCACTCATTACATTCTTAATTACCTTTCTTATCATCATCATTCCTGCGATGCTTACAAACCTGGTAAAGGAGCCAAAGGGGCAACACTACTTCATACGCATTGCCAGGTTTTGGATGAATGCTTGGCTCTTTTTTGCAGGATGCCCGTTGAACGTAAGAGGAAAAGAAAATTTTAAAAAAGGAGAAAACTATGTGGTGGTATTTAATCACAATGCACTTTTAGATGTTCCTTTATCGGCTCCGTATGTACCCGGCCCCAATAAAACAATTGCCAAAGCCTCCTTCGCAAAAATTCCGTTGTTTGGTTTGTTTTATACAAAAGGTTCGGTGCTGGTTGACCGGAAAGATGAAAAAAGCCGCAGCAAAAGTTTTGATGCCATGAAAAAAGTGCTTGCCACCGGTATGCACATGTGTATCTATCCCGAAGGTACCCGTAACCGCACCGATAAACCCATCAAGCCATTTTACGACGGCGCTTTCCGGTTAGCGGCTGCTGCGCAAAAAGACATCATTCCCTGCGTGATAAAAGGAACAAAGCAAGCCATGCCCATCAATAAAAAATTCTATTTATTCCCTACCCGTTTATCTATGCAATTTTTACCGCCTGTTCCTTCTGCAGGCAAACCGGTAGAGAAACTGAAAGAAGAAGTGTATAATGTGATGCTGGAAGAATATACAAGGGAATAATCATGCAAACCCTAAACTAGAGATCATAAAAATACCGGGTACGGTTTATCCGCAGGTCTCTCAACAGGCTAGACTTTGGACTGATACTGATATTAAAGGAACGGTATTTTCCAACCGGCGAAATATTGATCGCCATTTGCCAGCAGTGCATCTCCCTGGTAAGATACATGCTGATCATACCCAGTTCCTTTTCCGTTATATTATATGAACCATTCATCCCGATCTGCCATTTGGGTGTAAGGTTCAATGTTCCCGACCAGGTGGCATTCTGGCTAACATATCCTTTATAGCCGGTTCCAAAACCGTTGGGTATCCTGGAATAATTAAGCGAATAGGAAAAACTGATGCTCCAGGGAATATTGAAGTTGGCAAACTCTCCCGGGTTGTTGCTGATGTATGCTGCTTCCTGCTGGTACTCATCAAGCGGCATACCGGTAATGGGGTTCACCTGGTTGAGTACGGGATTTGTATTGGCAAGCTTTTCATTCTTATCCCCCCCGCGGAACTGGCTTTGCACCGCAATACCGGCACTCGTCATCTTACCCAATGCAAATATCTTCCGGTTCCAGACCAGCTTATTGATGAACTCTCCTTTGCTGTCTGTTAAGTAAGGAACCACCAGCGCATTGGCCGATATGCTTATCTTATCAAACAGGTTGGTGCGGAAATTAATGGTGAATGGTTTCAACTGGAATGCCGTATCAAGAAAATTATAACTGCTGTTGATGCTGAGTCCATCGATCAATGTCACTTTCTTCACCGCATCGGCGCTGGTATCTTTCCGGTTACGCACTTTCATCTGCAGTATATTATCAAGACCAAAATTCAATCCACCGAATTTTCCTTCACCAAATGCGCCAAATACACCCCGCTCATGAACAGAGAACCTCCGGAAGGTTCCGCCGGTATCAACCTGTGTCCAGTACCAGAATTTCCGGTTCATATCGGGTTTATAACTGGCCGATACCTGCGGACGCAACTCATGCCGTATCGCTTTCACCGGGCTTTTCTTTCCAAAGGTGAACAATCCAAATATCCGGGTGGCAACGCTTACCCCAAAATTAATTTCGCGGGCCGTATAAAATCCCCTGCTGATGCTGGTATCTAATTTTTTATTGACGGGATCCCAGCTGCGGATGAATTTTTCCTGGTACCATTTTTCCGAATAACCTACACTGGGAGCGATCTGGAAATTTCCGATCTGTGGCAGCGACAAAGTAAGCGGTACAGAATGACTGGCACCCCATTGATAGTTCTTTGTAAACTCTTTAAAGAAACTTCCCGTAGTATCGTAAAAAGAAGAGAGGCTCCGGACATTTGTATTAAGGGCCAGGCCAATATTTTCATACCACTTGTACTCACCGATCACCTCTTTACGACGGAACGGATACAAAGTGTTTACATTAAAGCCGATATCGGGCAGGTTTATATTGTACTGTTTTATGTTTGTGTTCTGGTTGTGGTTACCGCTTATGTTCAGGTTAAACGGTTTGTCCTTCCATATTTTTGAATACGTGATGGACGAATTTAGAATATTCTGAAAATTCCGCTGCGGTGCATTGGGTACCGATGAGTTAAACCCATTGCTGCCGGCATTCAGACTTGCATTAAAGCTAACACCCGGCCTTGCCTTCAGATCAGAACTATGACTCCAGCGTATGTTGAAATTCCTTGCGCCTGATTTATCCAGGTCACGCAGGTGCTGAACATCCAACGCCAGGTTGCCCTGGTACCTGTATCGTTTATAATACCGCGGGCTTACGTTGGCCGTCCATCCACCGTAAGAATAGATTGTACCTCTCAGGATCACATCCCATTTATCATTGATCACTTTATAATATCCCAGGCCTTCCAATGCCAGTCCCAGTTGTTCATTTGCATTAAAGGTAGGCGCCAGAATTCCCGAATGCCTCCCCTGGCTCAACGGATAGATACCAAAAGGAAGCACCACCGGTATCGGTACATTCTCAAACTCGGGATGCACCGGCCCGGTGATGGCCATCTTCTTATTGATGAATTTTATTTTTTTACTTACAAAAGCAAAATGCGGTGTATCTAAATTACAGGTGGTGAACCTTCCGCGGTACGCATAAAAAGTATTGGCATCCGTTTTTTTTATCCGCTCACCGTAAACAAACAATTCAACCTGCTGGGTATAAGTTCCCTTGGTGATGCCCCTGCCCGTCTTCATATTGAACTTGATGGAATCGCTCTGCGTTTTAAAATCGCCCTGGTTGAATTTGGGAAAACTGATCACATTGCCATTGCTGTCTTTTACCAGGTAGGCACTCACCAGGTTGGTTCGCTGGTCAAATTCTATCCGGGGCGAAACCAGTTTATTGTCGAGATACTCCACCCGGGTTGTTTTACCATAGAGGATGATCTTCTTCCCGGGTATGTCCAAGATCATCGAATCATCGGCGTGGTAAGTAACCGGTGCATCCAGCGAATCTTTAGAAGATTTAAAAGCGAATGTGTCCTTTGTAACAACAATACCGGTATCAATAATTCGTTTTGTTACTAAAGGTTCTTCTGTTGTTACAGCACCCGGTACATTTTTGTTTTTAGAAGAATCAGTTTTATTTGCCGGCTTAACAGGAATGGTGTCGGTCGTTAAAAAACTGTGAAAGTGTTTAGTGCCTGAACCAGCTGCGCCACAGTAAAGCGTTATCATCAATAACAGCCCTGCAGATACCAATACCGATACGTATTTTGCCTTACCTTTGTTTAGTTGGTTCATAGCGAAGATTGGCAAAAATAGCCATTAAGTCCCGATAGTTATCGGTAGAATTTGTGAATATTGTTTTTATACTAACCCCTTTTAAAACGCATCAGGTATGCTGAGACACAAAGTGCCCGTTTTATTTTTGTTTGCTGCTTTGCAATTGTTAATATTCCCCGATTTATTTTCACAGGCTCCAAAAAAAATCAGAACCATTGTGGTGGATGCCGGCCATGGCGGAACAAAAGATCCCGGCGCTACCGGCCAGTATGAAAATTCATTGCGTTCTAAAGAAAAAGATATCACACTCGCCATTTCATTAAAGCTGGTGGAGGAATTGAAAAAACAATTGCCCGATGTAAAGATCGTGCCTACCCGTACCACCGATATTTACCAGGACCCCCGTGAAAAAGCACGTATTGCCAATGAGGCCAGGGGCGACCTGTTCCTTTGCATTCATGCCGACAGTGGCCCCCTGAAACAGGGAAGAAGACAAATAGGTACAAGGACTGTTACCCGGTATAAAGTAACCGGCAAAGGAAAAAAAAGAAAACGGATACCACACCAGGTAGAAGAACCTGTTTATGAATATTTCAAATACCCCTTAACAAGAAGCGGAACCAGTGTATGGATATTTGCGGCGCATAAAACCAGTGATAAACTGAAAGCCATTATGGATGGCGATGAGAATTTTGAAATTGAAGCCAATGGTGTGGATTCACTGGAAAGCAATTTTGATTTCAGCACGTCTGAAGGAAAGATCATTGCCGGCATCTATGCAAAACGCTACCAGGAAAGAAGCGACCGCCTGGCTACGATGGTGAACGAAGAAGTGGAATCAACCGGGAGGCAATCGTTGGGAGTGAGCCAGCGTCAGAAAGGGATCTGGGTATTGCAGGCCACCAATATGCCCGCTATACTAATAGAAACAGGTTTCATTAATAACCCCGAAGACGAACGGTACCTTAACAGTGAAAAAGGACAGCAGGAGCTTGCCGAAGCAATTACTGCGGCAGTTAAACGTTATAAAGAACAGGTAGAAAGTGTAAATAACAATACCAAACCCGTTACCAACGGGACAGGTGTAAACGGCACCGAAAAACCCAAGGCCGACCCGATCCCGGAAGCGATCGAAAAAAGGCCGGTAAAAGACACTAAAGTACTGGAAGTAAAGAGCAACAAAGTAAAAGTAGATCTGTTTGATGATGGAGAGATCGACAACGATATCGTATCGGTATATTTCAACAATGCGCTGCTGGTGGATAAAAGACCGATCACGGCACAGGCCCATTCATTTACCCTTAACCTGGCGGCAGGAAAGACAAATGAACTGGTACTGGTTGCCGAAAACCTGGGAACCATACCGCCAAACACGGCGCTGATGATCATCACCGATGGAACAAGCCGGTACGAAGTACGGTTGAGCGCCGACATGAAAAATAATGCATCAGTAAGATTTGAGTTGAAAAATAATAACTAAATTTCCATTTGCTTTAGGCAACTTTGCTGCCTAAGCATACCAAGTAAAATGAAAATTTCTAACGAAACCAAGATAGGCATCCTTGCCGCCGTTGCCATCACCCTGCTGATCCTTGGATTTAATTTTTTAAAAGGAAAGACCTTTTTGGGTAAAAGCCATACCCTCTATGCCATTTATACCGATGTGCAGGGACTGGCACCTTCCAACCCGATCATGATCAACGGCCTGCAGGTAGGTACGGTGTACAGTATCGTACCCGATAAAAGCATGAAACAGATACTGGTGAATATGACCCTGACAAAAGATGTAAACATCCCCCGGAATTCTGTAGCCACCATCAAAGTTGATTTACTCGGACAGATCAGCGTGGTTATACACCTGGGAGATGCACAACAGTACATGGCTACAAAAGACACTATTGCCACTATCCCTTCTATGGGCATTTTCACCGAATTCATGGGGAAAGTAAATCCTGTTTTCCTGGAAGTGAAGAAAGCCATCGGATCCATTGATTCGGTGCTGGGGAATTTTAATAAGATACTTGACCCTTCAGCCAAAAACAATATCGGCTCGGCATTGGAAAATCTGAACAAAACAACAGCTAACCTCATTACAGCCTCTGCATCACTCAATGTTTTACTCAATACCCAAACAGGAGCACTGGCCGGCACCCTGAATAACCTCAACAGTTTCACCGGCAATCTCACAAAGAATAATGATAAAATAAACAGCCTGGTAGACAACCTGGATAAAACAGCCGGCAACCTTTCCAAACTGGAACTGGAAAAAACACTCAGCACGTTAAACGGCACCATCGGCGATCTGAAAACAACCATCGGTAAACTGAATAATTCTTCCGGCACGGTTGGCTTATTGCTGAACGATCCCAAACTTTACAACAACCTTACCGCCACCGCCAATAAACTAAATTTACTGATAGACGATCTGAAAACAAATCCAAAGCGGTACGTTAATGTCTCTGTATTCGGCAAAAAGAACAAAAGCGCCGGCTTAACCGTTCCATTGCCCGATACCGTAAATGCGCCTTACCTGAAGCAATAATAATTTTATCATTCTGTTACAAAATAAAAACGCAATTTACAGGCTGAAAAAAAGTTCCATTGCGATTGAAATTTACCAGCAGCATCCTTTTATTCTTCATCCTGGCCAGTTGCGGGGTTTCTGCGCAGCAGATCATCAATGCCTCCTCTCCTTCCGATACCATACGCACCATACAGATCGTACAGGGAAAAAACCTGCGGCAGAAAACAACCGATTCCACCGTACTGGAAATGATCGCCGGCAACGTGGTGATCAAAGAAGCGCTTACTACTTTTTATTGCGACAGCGCCACCCTCAACCACAAAACAAATGTGCTGGAAGCCTATGGCAATATTCATATCAATGATAACGACAGCATTCATACCTATGCACAGAGCCTGCGCTACGTAGGCAATGACCGCATTGCCTATTTGAAGAAGAATGTACGGCTCACCGACAAAAAAGGAACGCTGTATACCGATGACCTGGAATATAATTTACGCACCGGCATTGCCACATACAAGAACGGTGGCCGCATCACCAACGAAAAAACCGTACTCACCAGCGAAGAAGGCGTTTACATGGCCGATACCAAGGACATTTATTTTAAAAAGAATGTACACCTGAAAGACCCCGACAGGGATATTTGGACAGACAGTTTGCTGTACAACCTTAAAACCAATATCGCCACCTTCATTGCCAAAACACGTATCGTAGGTAAAGACGGAAGTGTAATTAATACCAGTTCCGGCACCTATAATTTAGGCACTGGCGAAGCTATTTTTACAAATGGTGCATCTTTCAGCGATAGTACCACCAGCGGTTCTGCTAAAACGATTGCGTTCGATAAGAAAAATAATACTTTCCAGATGGAAGGCAATGCAAAATTGGTTGACAGTGTAAACAAGGTAACAGTAATTGGTGGACAGATATTCGGCAACACTGAACTGAAGACATTTCTTGCAACCCGTAAACCCGTGATGATCTTTTACCGCGATGGAGACAGTACCTATGTTGCTGCTGATACACTTTTCTCAGGCCTGCGCAAATACGACTCTCTCGAAAGAAAGATTGTAACCATGAAGGACACGCTTACAAAGACAATGGCAGTTAATACAACCGATAAGGATACATCCATACGCTATTTCCTCGCTTTTCATCACGTTCGCATATTCAATGATTCCCTGCAGGCCGTAAGCGACAGCCTCCACTACTCCACCGTTGATTCTACGTTCAAACTCTTTGGCGAACCCATTGTATGGAACGGCGAATCGCAGGTTACCGGCGATACCATTTACATGTACACCGAAAACCAGAAAGCGAAACGGATCTATGTGTTTAATAACGGCATGATCGTTAATAAGTCGAACGATGCCATGTATAACCAGATCGCCGGCCGGACGGTGAACGGGTATTTCACCAACGGGGTGATTGATTATGTTCGCATAAAAGGTTCCCCGGCAGAAAGCATCTATTACCCGCTGGATGACGACAGCGCCTATGTAGGCATGAACCGAAGCAGCGGCGATGTGATCGATATCTATTTTGTAAAGAAGGAACTGAACAAAGTGAAGTTCATCAATAATGTGGACGGTGTTTTATACCCGCTGAAACAGATCCCCGAAGACCAGAAACAACTGAAGGGTTTTAAATGGCTGGATAAAAAAAGGCCGAAGAACAAACTGGAGTTGTTTGAGTAACCTGGTCCGACGTCCCCATCTGACCACAGCTCGTTTTTTACCACGAAGACACAAAGAGATTTCACAGAGAACACAGAGGGAACAGATCAGACGAGACGTCAGACCAGTTTTGCCAATGCCTCTTTGATCCTGGCAAATCCCTTCTCAATATTTTCCATGCTGTTGGCAAAAGAAATACGGATGCAGTTGGGTTCGCCAAATGCTTTTCCTGTTACAGTTGATACATGCGCTTTATTAAGCAGGTA
Organism: Ferruginibacter sp.; assembly: GCA_035328475.1. Classification (GTDB taxonomy): domain Bacteria; phylum Bacteroidota; class Bacteroidia; order Chitinophagales; family Chitinophagaceae; genus Ferruginibacter. The sequence continues at coordinate 2,807 of DAOLIP010000055.1, read as the reverse complement.
CATACAAAGGTCATCGGCCGTTTCAATCTTGTCTTCTCCATCTGATTTACCGAAGTAATTACTGATGCCTGGAAAAACATAAAAAGCCCCCTGTGGCTCACTGCATGCCATTCCGGGAATTTCTTTCAGTAATTCCATCACCCGTTTACGCCGTTTTACAAATTCTTCCACCATACTGGCTGATGGTTTCATATCCCCGGTAAGTGCAGCAATGGCTGCACGCTGTGTTATGGCATTTGTACCGCTGGTGGTTTGCCCCTGCACTTTTTCACAGGCTTTGGCAACCGCTGAATGAGCAGCGATATAACCAAGCCGCCAGCCGGTCATGGCATAACCTTTACTTAATCCATTTATCAGGATCACCCTGTCTTTCAGAAAATCAAACTGTGCAATGCTTTCATGTTTTCCAACATAATTGATGAATTCATAGATCTCATCACTCATGATAAAAATACCGGGATATTTTTTAAACACTTCTGCCAGTGCGGTCAGCTCTGCTTTGGAATAAACAGCCCCTGTTGGATTACAGGGTGATGAGAACATGAAGAGCTTTGTTTTATCCGTTACAGCCGCTTCCAGCTCTGCCGGCGTGATCTTATACCCGTTGGCAAGTGATGTATTTACAAACTTCACCACCCCGCCTGCCATTTTCACGATCTCGGAATAAGTGACCCAGTACGGCGTTGGAATAATCACTTCATCACCGGAATCAACAATACTGAATACCGTATTGAAAATACTTTGCTTTGCCCCCGTACTAACGATCACCTGGTCGGGTGTGTAATGAAGGCCGTTGTCTCTTTTCAGTTTGGCACAAATGGCTTCCCGAAGGTCGAGATACCCGGCTACCGGTGTATAATGACTGTAATTATCATCGATCGCCTTTTTTGCAGCCTGCTTTATATGATCGGGTGTATCAAAATCGGGTTCGCCCAGGCTGAGGTCGGTGATATCAAATCCCTTTGCCCGCAGTTCCCTGCCCAGTTTGGCCATTTTCAACGTTTCGGGTTCATTGAATCGTTCCAGTAGTGATGATAATTGCATGGGCAGTTGTTTGGTTGCTGACAAAAATAACTATTTACTCTGTACTACATAGCCTGCGGGAAATTTTGGTAGTTTCTCCGTTTGAAAATACTGTCAGCCTGAGTTTGTCGAAGGCGATTAAATGAACGGTTAATAATACGGCTTCGACAAGCTCAGCCTGACATCCCGGTTAAAAATTTTCAAACGGAGACACTACCGAAATTTTATTAGCCTTATTTAACAGCAGGATTTTGCCGTATTATCTTATTGGTGGCGCAGTATCGTATGTGAATTTAAATGGAGTAAGATCCGGTTTTATTTTATAGGTTCGTTGCAATTCATACTTGTAAATCACCTGCCCCAGGTTCTTCATAAAGGGCTTGCCGACGGTTACATAATCATATTTATCATCGTTTAATACGCCGTCTGAATTACAATAGATCAATGCCGAAACAAAGAATTCTATATTGTTTTTAAAATCGGCCACATAGGCCACATCGATCAGGTGTCCATAGGCATCGCCGGGTTTATTGAAGATGCGGATATTTCCGGGGAGTTTTTCCTTTGTTGCCCCGAACAGCAAAAACTTACAGTATGCAGGCCAATACGATACCGTATCTGAAGAATAAGGCGGGTAAACACTTTCCGTAGGATACTGGCTCATGTATTTCAAAACAAACTGCCGGTCTTCTTCTGTTATATTGAAGCGGCTCTCCGGTATAACTTTGTCCGGAAAAATAACACCCAGCAGAATATGATGCAGGTCTTCCAGGCTCAGGCGGTTCTTCTTTGAAAAATCCATGGCGCCGTTCATTAAAACTCCGCCTTTATAATACGCATTACCCAGGCTGTCGTTTCGTTGCACATAAGTTGCTGCACTTCTTTGCCCGGGAATTTTATGCAGTACATTGCTGCTGCTGTCTGAAAAAATAATGGGATTGGTTTGCCTGTTCTCTTCCGGGCTTAAAAAAACCTCCAGGCGGTGAAGGATCTGTGCATCTTTATAACCTCTTTTATGCAGTTCCGTGTTGATGTATTCCTGCCCCAGAAATTCATACAGGCGGTTATACGCATCATTGTCGCTCACCAGTAAAATCTTTTTTATATAATGGCCAATGGATGGCTTCCCATCGGGAGATGTGGGATCATTATAAACAGCCGTTTGCCCGCTGAATGAGGTTTCGGTTAACATGGTAGTGTTTCGGTCAATACCCTTTTCCTTCAGTTCGTTCATTTTTTGCAGGGCCAGCAGTACAATGGGCAGTTTTACGGTAGAGGCCGGATAAAAATACCGGGCCGGGTTTACATTAAAATAATGGCTTTTCAGGTTGGGGATGCCATTAGAGCCCCGGTTCACCTGGGTATAAATGACCTGCACATTCAGGTCCTTCCTGTTTTGGAGAATATTGGCAAAATGCAGGGAGTATTGTTTCAGCAGCGAATCCAGGAAATCGTCTGTCTTAAGCGTATCGGCCGGAACTGCGGTGGTTACCGTTATTGTATTATTATCCATACGCTGTGCCTTCCGGGGGTTGCTGCAGGATATCAAAAAAATGAGCCCCGGCAGGAAATGTGTAAAACAATGGTACTTAAAGGTCATATGCCCGATTTGGGTGCAAAATGAGCAAAATTCTAAAATTAACCGCCTACAGCGGCAAACGGGTTTTTCCCCTATCTTTGCACACTTCTAAAATTCAACAAACTAGCTACTAAAAGTTACTTATTATGAAATTAAAAGGTTTGGTGTGGTTTTTCACGATTGCATTGATAGTTATCTCTCTTTG
>DAOLIP010000054.1:0-24233 GCA_035328475.1 Ferruginibacter sp. | reverse complement strand
AAAAAAACAAAAAAAAATCTTCTGATTTAAGCTATTTATATTTGCGGAATAGAAACATGGATGACACGGGTTAATACTGATTTAAACGGGTTCTCCGTAGAAACCTATTAACCAATTAACGGATTAACTAATAACGACAACGATGGCTGCCAAGACAGACAATTTTCAATCTCCCGACTATTTTAATGTAGATGAACTGCTTACCGAAGAACACAAACTCATCAGGGAAAGCGTACGCAATTATGTAAAAAAAGAAATATCGCCCATTATAGAGGATTATGCCCAACGGGCAGAATTTCCGCAACAGATCGTAAAGCAAATGGGCGACCTGGGTTGTTTTGGCCCAACCGTACCCGAGCAATATGGTGGCGGCGGTCTGGATTATATCAGCTATGGCCTGATGATGCAGGAACTGGAACGGGGCGACAGTGGTGTTCGCTCTACCGCCAGTGTGCAGGGAAGCCTGGTGATGTTTCCCATTTATCAATATGGAAGCGAGGAACAGCGTAAAAAATATTTACCCAAACTGGCAAGCGGCGAGTGGCTGGGTTGTTTTGGACTGACCGAACCCAACCACGGCAGCGACCCCAGCGGCATGCTCAGCAATATTAAAGATGCAGGCGACCATGTGATATTGAATGGAGCAAAGATGTGGATCAGCAATGCGCCTTTTAGCCAGGTGGCGGTAGTTTGGGCTAAAGATGAAGCCGGTGATATAAGAGGAATGATACTGGAAAGAGGCATGGAAGGTTTCAGCACCCCTACCACCCATGGTAAATGGAGCCTGCGTGCCAGTGCTACCGGCGAACTGGTTTTTGATAATGTGAAAGTTCCTAAAGAAAATATTCTGCCCAATATAAAAGGACTGAAAGGACCATTGGGTTGCCTGACAAAAGCCAGGTATGGCATTGCCTGGGGCGCCATTGGCGCTGCCATGGATTGTTACGATACGGCTTTGCAATACAGCAAGGAACGAATTCAGTTTGGGAAACCCATTGGCGCTTTCCAGTTGCAGCAAAGGAAACTGGCAGAGATGGTTACTGAAATAACCAAGGCGCAATTGCTTAACTGGCGACTTGGGGTTTTAATGAATGAAGGAAAAGTTACTCCCCAGCAGGTGAGTATGGCAAAAAGAAATGCCTGCGAAGTAGCTACGAACATCTGCCGCAGTGCAAGACAAATGCTGGGTGGCATGGGTATCACCGGCGAATACTCCGTGATGCGCCACATGATGAACCTGGAAAGTGTGATCACCTATGAAGGCACACACGATATTCATTTGCTGATAACCGGCATGGATGTGACGGGGATAAATGCGTTCAAATAATTAAGAATAAAAATGAATACAGGGCCACTCCATTCTTAATTTTTAATTCTTCATTTTTAATTTATAATAATTAACGTGTCATGGATATAAAGAACATCAGCGTCATCGGCGCCGGAACCATGGGAAACGGAATTGCCCATGTATTTGCACAAGCAGGCTTTAAAGTGAACCTGGTGGATGTAAACGCCTCCCAATTGCAGCGGGCGCTGGATACCATTGGTAAAAACTTAGACAGGCAGCTTGCCAAAGGAACTATAACCGAAGATCAGAAAAAATCAACCCTGGCGAATATCAGCACCTTTACTGCCGTGGCTGAAGGAGTAAAAGATGCCAGCCTGGTGGTAGAAGCCGCCACTGAAAATGTGGAACTGAAGCTTACCATTTTTGAACAGATAGACACTTTTGCACCCGCAGGATGTATCCTGGCAACCAATACTTCTTCCATCTCCATTACAAAGATCGCAGCCGTAACCAACAGGCCGGGTATGGTGATAGGCATGCATTTTATGAACCCGGTTCCGGTAATGAAACTGGTGGAGATCATCAATGGCTATGCCACTAAAAAAGAAGTGACCACAACCATTGTTGAGTTGAGTAAACAACTGGGTAAGATACCCTGTGCAGTTAATGACTATCCCGGTTTTATTGCCAACCGCATTTTAATGCCCATGATCAACGAAGCCATTTATAGTTTGTTTGAAGGCGTTGCCGGTGTGGAAGAAATTGACACGGTAATGAAACTGGGTATGGCCCACCCGATGGGACCCTTACAATTAGCCGACTTCATTGGATTGGATGTTTGTCTCAGCATCTTACATGTATTGCACGATGGGTTCGGCAATCCAAAGTATGCGCCTTGTCCGCTATTGGTGAATATGGTACAGGCAGGTAAACTGGGAGCAAAAAGCGGGGAAGGATTTTATGTTTATACAGCAGGAAGTAAGGAACTGGTGGTAAGTGAAAGTTTTAGAAAGTAGAATAACAACTATTCCCTGATACTATTTTAAAGTGCTGCTCATCTGAGCAGCACTTTTTTTCTTGTATATCTTGTGTAAAAAAAGGCATCTGTCCAGATCAGTCCCAAAAAATAAATTTCTATCTTAACCATCCAACCACGCATTACCCATGGATAGAAAATACTGGGAAACGATTGCCCCCAAATACGAAACAGAGATATTTGATGTGCTGCGCAACGATACCTCCGGCAGTATTGTGGCTGCCATTGAAGAAATGGCATCGCCGGATAAGACCGTGATAGACATTGGTTGCGCCGTGGGCAAATGGTTACCCGTACTGGCTCCCAGATTCAAACACGTGATCGCTGCCGACATCTCGGCCAAAAACCTGCAGATCGCAAAAGAAAAATACCCAGAGTATGGCAATGTGGAATACAGCCGCATGGATTTTTCGGCCAATGAACTTACCGTAACTCCCTGCGATACGGCGATATGCATCAATGCCATCCTTACCGGTTCGCTGGAGAAGCGGATCAATTTCTTCCAGGCCCTTTCGCTTTGCATCAATGCAGGCGGCGAACTGGTACTGGTGGTTCCTTCCCTTGAATCAAAATTATATGCCAATATTATTGCCGACCGGTGGAATGTGGATGATGCTGAGAACGATATACTGCCCGTTGGAAAACTGGCCACCCAAAAGATCAGTAATATCCGCCAGGGCGTAACGGATATTGACAACGTACCCACCAAACATTATTTAAAAGAAGAACTGGAATTGCTGTTAACCCTGGAAGGCTTTGAAGTGAACCTGGTAAAAAAAATAAATTACGGCTGGAATACCGAATTTCACAAACCACCAAAATGGCTGAAAAGTCCTTATCCCTGGGACTGGATGTGTACCGCAAGAAAAAAGACCAGTTAAATTTTCAACGATGGCTAAGAAAGAAAAACTGATAGACGCCTATATCGCCAGGTCGGCTGATTTTGCAAAGCCCATTTTAAATCATATCCGGGAACTGGTGCACAAAACCTGCCCGGAAGTGGAAGAGAAAATGAAATGGAGTTTCCCGCATTTCGATTACAAAGGCGAAATGATGTGCAGTATGGCTGCCTTTAAACAGCATATGGCATTTGGATTCTGGAAAGCAGCCCTGATGAAAGATCCGATACTCACCGCAACGGCCAAAACGGAAGTAGCCATGGGACACCTGGGCAGGATAACCTCACTAAAAGATCTTCCATCCGACAAAAAAATGATTGCCTGGATAAAAGAAGCCATGAAGCTGAATGAACAGGGAATAAAAGTTGCAAAGCCGAAGCCGGCTGAAAAGGCAGAACTGGTTGTTCCGGATTATTTTGTAAAAGCCTTGAACAAGAACAAAAAGGCTAAACAGGTATTTGATAATTTCGCCTACTCTCACAGAAAAGAATACTTACAATGGATCACCGAAGCCAAAACAGAGGAGACAAGGAATAAACGGATGGCTACCGCCCTGGAATGGATCGCCGAAGGGAAAGGAAGGAACTGGAAATATGAAAGGAAGTAGTTTACTTCTTTGTTTTAGCTACCAATGCATATGAATCATCGATCATCTCCCTTATTTTATTTGCAGGCAATCTTCCATCTACAATGATCGTATTCCAGTGCTTTTTATTCATATGGTAACCCGGCAATACCGATTCCGGGTAATCTTCCCTTAACTGAATTGCTTTTTCCGGATCACATTTTACGTTGAACTGCAGCGGAGAACTATCTAACCCGGCCAGCAGGAATATTTTATCATTCACTTTAAACACAAGCGTATCTTCCCCAAAAGGAAAACCTTCTGTTACAGAAGGCTTTTCTAAAACATATTCACGGATGGTTTCAATATTCATGTCAACCAATGGTTTTCTTTGCTTCTTCCAGCTTTTTATTGATCTGCCCGGTGAGGATATGCCAGAACATCACAAAATCGCTTCCGAGACTGTAGAGCGGGTAGGTAAAGGTTGCCGGCTTATTCTTTTCAATAAAGTAATGCCCCACCCAGGCAAAGCCATAACCGCAAACCGGTACCAGGGCCAGCATCCACCATTTTTGCAGTACAATGGCAACTACCAGGATCGCCAGCAAACCCGCCGTACCGATAAAGTGCAGGGTGCGGTTCGTAAGATCGCCATGCTCGGTAAGATAATAAGGATAAAAACTCCAGAAGCTTTTGTATTTTTTTTCTGCCATGGAAATTTATTTTCAGAAAATTACAAATTCCGGTTCATTATCCGCTTTTTTTAACCGTAACATTTTGCAGGTCTTTCAACTTATACAAAACATCTGCCAGCCGGTTCCGGGGAATGCCGGCCTGGATAGCACAGAACAACTGCATCTCATTTGAAATAATGGTACAATTGAACTGCTTAATGATCATCATTACTTCGTTCATACGGGTGTAATCAAACTCGATGGAATAAACCACTTCTACCTGCCTCTGTACGATCGGTGTTGTTTGCAATGCCAAAGAAACCGCCGTCTTGTACGCATTGATCAATCCGGGAACACCCAGCAAGGTGCCTCCCCAGTAACGAACTACAATGACCGCAGCATTGGTTATTCCCTTGCTGTCTATTTGCCCCAGGATCGGTTTACCGGCAGTACCGGATGGTTCTCCATCATCAGACGACCGGAAATTATTTCCATCGGTACCGATGCGGTAGGCAAAACAATGATGTACAGCCTTGGGATGTTCTTTCTTCAGTACCTGTAATTCCTTTTTAAAGTCATCTGCCGTTTCAACAGGAAAAGCATAGGCAATGAATTTGCTTCCCCTGTCTTTAAATTCAGCGCTGGATGGTTTTTCAATGGTAAAATAAAAATCTTCGTTCATGATTTATTGCCAGCCCTATCCTTTGAGAAAAAGGAGATAGTGTCTGTATTGATTTTTTCTTCGCCTAATAATACCTGGTTCTTTAAAACGGGGGCATTCAATCCATTCCCTATCACCAGCTGCTCATTGCATATTACCCTTGCTTCATCCCATAATCCGGCATCAATGAACGACTGCAGCAATTTTGTCCCTCCTTCCACCAATACGGATTGTAGTTTTTTTTCATAAAGAGCAGCAAGCAGTTGTGTAAGCAGATCATCCTGCCTGTTCAACTGATGATAATGCAGTTTGCCGTTAGTTTCATTTTTTAGATAATTAAAAACGATCGTCTCAACATTTGCATCAAAAAGTTTCAGGTGCCGTGGCAGTTTCAGTTCTTTATCAATCACCAGCCGCACAGGATCCTGGCCGGGCCACAACCTTGTAGTTAAAGAAGGATCGTCCATCAATGCCGTATTTGTTCCAACCAATATCGCAGCTTCTTCACTGCGCCATTTGTGAACCAGCCGGTTGCTGAGTTCATTACTTATTAACAACCTCCCTAAGCCAGCTGGTTCCAAAGCCCCCCCTTCAGGGGGATTTAGGGGGGGCGAAATCTTTCCATCACTGCTTTGCGCCCATTTTAAAATAATATAAGGCCGTTGCTGGTTATGAAACGTGAAGAAACGTTTGTTCAATGCAAGACATTCATTTTCTAAAACTCCAACAGTAACATGGATACCTGCTTCTTTTAATTTCTCAATACCTTTTCCGTTCACTTCCCTATAACTGTCGCGGCAACCAATAACAACGGCTGGTATTTTATTTTCAATTATACGACTGCTGCAAGGAGGAGTTTTACCAAAATGAGCACATGGTTCCAGGGAAACATACAGGGTGCTTTCGGGAATTACTGATTTATCGTTTTCAGCCACATTATTTATACAATTCACTTCGGCATGTGCCTCCCCGTATTTTTCATGATACCCTTCGCCGATTATCCTGTCTTTATAAACAAGCACAGCGCCTACCATGGGATTGGGCGCTACCCGGCCGGCCCCCATTGCCGCCAGTTGAAGGCAGCGTTGCATATATTGTTCCTGTGATGACAAGTGGCAAAAGTAAGCATCAAAAAATAAACCACCTGTACTACGAAGCAAAGTGAAATTGCCGGGCCTTATTTTCTTAAATCCATGGGCGAAGTAGTATGTTTGCTTTGATGACGCTGAAAGAACTATACCGTAATTTTTTATTACAGCTGCAGAAGGTTTATAGTCTTAGTGAGGCTACCAATATCACCGACTGGGTATTTGAAAAGATGGTATCGCTGAAGCGGACCGACATCATAAAAAATCCCAATAAACTGATAACACCGTCTGCCGACAAGCTTATACAGGAAGCGTTGCAGCAATTGCTGACACATAAGCCCGTTCAATATGTACTTGGCGAAGCCTGGTTTTACCACATGAAGCTTAAAGTGAATGAACATGTATTGATACCGAGGCCGGAAACAGAGGAACTGGTGGAACAACTGATCACCGACCGGAAGTCGAGGCTTACCGACCCTGCTATACTGGATATTGGCACCGGCAGCGGCTGCATACCCATTGCCATAAAAAAACATTTGCCCGCAGCCATCATCAACAGCATCGACATAAGTGAAAAAGCCATTGACCTGGCAAAAGAAAATGCGTTGCTGCATAATGCCCATATCCATTTTACCCAGCTTGACTTCCTGGAAGAAAAGAATTGGCTACAACTTCCCATGTTCGATATCATCATCAGCAACCCGCCCTATATTCCCCTGGCTGAAAAAGAAAAACTCGACAGGAATGTAACCGCCTTTGAACCGCACCTGGCTTTGTTTGTACCCGACAGATCGCCATTGGTCTTTTACGAAAAGATCGCTGCCTTTGGTAAAACAAACCTGCTTCCTAAAGGAAAAATTTACCTGGAGACGCATGAGGAACTGGCCAAAGAAGTAGCTGCTTTGTTCATGAAAGACTATCAAACAGTAATGATAAAAAAGGATATGTACGGAAAAGAGCGGATGGTACTGGTATCTATTTAATATTGGCGGCGAGTTTTGCCTTGGCTCTTTTTGCCGCTTCCATGATACGAAATGCCTTTCCATAATATGCAGCGGTATCCACATTCAGAACAACCGTAGGGGTATCTACAAATTTTTTGCTCAGCTCCACTTCTTTCTTGAGTAAGGAATCTATATAAAGCATGTCTATCAGTTGTGTGCCTATATATACCTGCTGGTCTTTGGTTACGGTAACCACAATGCGTTGATTCACCCGGGTATCGCTCTTCCCTTTCGGATTGTTCACCTTCACCACATTCGGATTTGCCAGCGTGGATATCAGCAAAAAGAACATCAGCAAAATGAACAGTACATCGTTGAGCGGACCGGCGTCCACTTCATTATGACTGTCTCTTAATCGTTTTCTTAAACTCATTGTAAAAGTTATAAGTGATGAGTTATAAGTTATAAGTGGTTTTTGACTTACCACTCAGTACTTATTTACTTACTGCTATCTTGTTGGTTCCTGTAAAATATCAATAAAGTCTGCACTGGCCGATTCCATCTTATTCACAGTTTTATCGATCTGTGTATTCAGATAACTGTATCCCAGAAAAGAAAGAATACCAATGATCAGCCCGGTGGCCGAAGTGATCATCTTTACATACATCGCGTCGGCAATGTCGTTGATGGAAGGGTTGGCGGCTGCGGCAAAATCCCTCAGCAGCATTACCAGCCCGATGATGGTTCCCACAAACCCGAACAATGGTGCAATTCGGGCAATTACAGATAGCACAGGCAGGTTCTTTTCCATCTTGTAAATTTCCAGTTTGCCTACATTATCCATGCTTTTTTCAATGGCATCAATGGGTTTACCTATCCGCTGAATTCCCTTGTCGATCATCTTAGCCACCGGGTGAGCGGTATTCTTTGCCAGGCTGCGGGCTGCTGTAATATTACCGGTAATGATCTGGTCCCGTATAATGCTCATGAAATTATCTTCGATCTTACTTGCCTTACGGATGGCGATCAGCCTTTCAATAAAAAAGAAAATGGCCAGCGCAAAGAACAAGGCCAGGGGGATCATCAGCACACCGCCTTTAACCAATAGAGAGAATAAGGACTCTTTTCCTGCTGCTGTTGATGTGCCAAGGGCCACGCTGTCAACCTGTAACAAAATATTAAACATGGATGCCGGTTTTTAATGGTTGGCAATTACGCTCGATAATTATGCCAAATGTGTTTATTTCTGCAATGAAACGAAACAAAATTACAATAGCTGCACAACAAAATGTTAATCTTCATTTTAAAATCTTTGTTTACTAAAAAACCGGGCAATGCCCGGTTCTAATTATTTAAAAAAAGTACTCCCTTATTTTTTTGATTCCAGTTGTTGCATGGCCATTATCTGTTTCATGGTTTTTTCCATACCATCGCTTCCGCCATCCAGGAATATTACATTGCCTTTTCCATATTCAGCAAAATTCTTAATGGCTTCCACCCACATACTGAACAGGATCACATTGGTGTCCAGGTTGGCCTGTTTCATTTCCGTTGCTGCCTGGCTCATACCCTTGGCCACTTCTTCCCGGAACAATGCCACACCCTGTCCACGTAACTGGGCAGCCAGCCTTTCCGCTTCCGCCGCAATTTTAATAGCATTACCTTCTGCTTCGGCCGCCTTGGTCTTTGTAATCAATAATGCCTGTCCTTCATTTTCTGCCGCCGCTTTCAGGTTATTGGAAGCAACCACCTTACTCATGCTGGCAATGATGGCTTCATCAAAAGTGATGTCATTGATCTGCAGATCCTGCAAATGATACCCCCAGCTTTCCAGGGCCACATCCACCTGCTCCTTTACATTCTCCACAATATCGCGGCGAACATTTAATACCTCTGCCTGTCTTTTTGTAGACACAAAAGCACGGATGCTTCCTTCCACGGTACGTATCAGCGCCTGCATCAGGTCTTTATCGCTGATGAATTTGAACGCCACTTTATGTATGGTCTCTTCCTGTTCGTTCTGTACCGAGTACAGCAGCATCGATTTGAAATACACATTCGCCTGGTCAACCGTTACCGCCTGGAACTCCAGTTCCACCGAACGGTTCTGTATACTTACTTTTTTGTAGATCTGCTCCAGGAAAGGGATCTTAAAATTAAGGCCCGGCCGCATGATACGGCGATACTTACCAAACATAGTAACCACACCTATCAAACCCTGGTTGATGGTTACAAAACATCCCAGCAGGGCAAACACGAGTACAATGCCCCACCAATAATCTCTTAATAATTCCATAGTTGTAAAATTTGGAACTGAAGGTAGAGATTTTTTGGGTAGTGGAAAGAAATCTCTGTTTTGAAAAGACTTCAGAAGTTTTGAAGACTTCGGAAGTCTTACTGCAGTGTCTTCTTAAAAACTCGGATCATCTGCACTTGGTCCGTAAGAACCCGGGATAGGCACATCCAGCAACCGCAGGAAAACGCCCAGTTGTGCCCGGTGATGAATGATCTGGGAAAGCGACATTCGTATCACATCGGCCTTGGGTTCGGTGCTGTATACCTGTTCGCCATTTCTCAGCGTCCAGGGTTCATCCAGTTTTTCTTCTTTTCCATTGGCCAGCTGTTCACGGGCATCGGCCAGGCTGGTCTCAAATATCTGTACCAGGTGAGCGGTATCCTTTACGGGTGTGGGAGTCCAATCCATGCCTTCAAAGTTGAGTTCATTGGTATTAAGTGCCATACCAACCCAGGTGGGAAGTTCGGCAATATGCGTGGTCAGTTGAAGCATGCTCATGCTTTTGGGATGGGGCTTCCAGTCCCACTTGCCTTCGGGTACGGCTGCAAGCATTTTACGGGTGGCAATGGCTTCTCTTTCCAGTTCTTTCTGAAATAATGCGATCTGTGTCATAATGTTTGGTTTTTGATTATAACACAAAGAAAAAAGGGGGTAGTGACAACCCTATGTCAGCAGGAAAAAGTTTATTTCAACTTTTTTGAGATTTCTTCGAGATTCTTTTTCACCAGTTCTTTCAGTTCGGGCGGACTAATGATCTTGGCGTGTTCGCCGAACAGGAGGTAGAATTTGGCAAATCCCATCATGGAAGCAGTAACAAAATTCATTTCGATTTTATCACCTGCTTCTTTCTGCGAAACAAAGCCGTTGTAGTATTTCTGATCGCCGAAATATTTTAATGCCGTCTTGTCAACCCGTATCACAATGGTAAACATTTCCTTCTCTTTACTTATTTTAGTAAGAAAAGATTGCAAAGAAGGATGTTGTTTCTCAAAATACCGGCCCGTTTGATTGATATAACTGATACGGTCGGTACGAAAGCTGCGGTAATCCTTCCGCAATTGGCAATAAGCGATCATGTACCAGTAACTGCCCTGGTAAAATATTCCCACGGGTTCCACATCCCGGTTGCTGTATTGCTGGGAATGATTGGCGAAATAACCGATGTCTAATATTTCTTTGTCTGCAATACTTTTAAGAATGGTCTGCAGGTGAATGGAATCATTTCCTTTGGCAGGCAGGTAAGGGTTTTCCACCACTTCAATATAAGAAGACATATCTTCCAGCAGGTCTTTCTCTGCATAACGAAGCACCGATCTTACTTTAAACATCGCTTCGCTGTAATATTTTCGGGAAGAAGGGTCGGTGAGTTTCTCCACCATCTTTTCTGCCGTTAAAAAAGCAATGGCTTCTTCTTTGGTGAACATAACCGGTGGTAAGCGATAACCTTCCATGATGCTGTATCCAACACCTGCTTCACCGGCAATGGGAACGCCGGCTTCTTCCAGTGTTTTAATATCCCGGTATACCGTACGCAGACTGATGGAAAAGCGTTCGGCTATTTCCTGCGCTTTTACAATTCGTTTGGATTGCAGCTGAACAAGAATGGCAGTAACCCGGTCGATGCGGTTCATTGAACGAATGTTTGTATTTCATTAATTGCCCTGTTAAGGAAAATATTGAACAAGGAACAAGGAGTAATGAATTTTGAAGTTTAAGACCGTTCCTTGTTAAGGATTTCTTGTTCCTTGCTTGCTATTCTTAGCTCTTCTCTTCCCAGATCATCGCCAGGTGAACGATCGTTTCGGCAGCCTTCGCCATGTCTTTTGTGCCGATCCATTCCAGTTTGCTGTGTATGTTCTGCATACCGGTGAAAATATTAGGGCATGGCATTCCCATATAACTGAACCGGCTGCCATCTGTACCGCCGCGGATGCTTTCCTTTTTTACAGATAACCCCGCCCGTTGTATGGCTTCCTCTGCATAGGCTGCTACCTGAGGATGTTTATCCAGCACTTCTTTCATATTCCGGTATTGCTCGGCTGTATGATATTCCATCACGGCCCCGGGGAATTTTGCAACCGTATCTGCTGCTATTTTTTTCAGCCGTTCGTGATGCTGCTGCAAACCGGCTATGGTGAAATCTCGTACAATAAACTGGATGCTCGCTTTTTCTGCAATTCCGTTCACGGCAGTAGGATGAATAAAGCCTTCCCGTTTCTCTGTAGTTTCCGGACTCCATTCATTTTTTGGCAACGCATCCAAAACAGCGCCGGCCACTTTCAAGGCATTCACCAACTTATCTTTTGCATAACCCGGGTGAACGATCACTCCATATATTGTTATTATGGCTCCGTCGGCACTAAATGTTTCATCTTCCAGGCTTCCGGCTTCGCCGCCATCCAGCGTATAACCAAACTGTGCCCCCAGTTTCTGCATATCCACTTTTGCCGTGCCCTGCCCCACTTCTTCATCGGGCGTAAATAATATTTTTATATCACCATGCTTAACAGCAGGGTTCTGAATAAAATACAATGCAGCTTCCATAATGGCAGCCACACCGCTTTTATCATCGGCTCCCAGCAAAGTGGTTCCGCTGGTGGTGATCACCCCGCTGTTCAAATGTTCCTTTAAATAGGGTGAATCACTCATGCGCAATACTTGTGCAGCATCATCAGGCAGTACAATATCCTTACCATCGTAATACCGGTGCAGTATTGGTTTTACATGGGTACCGCTGCAATCGGGCGCCGTATCTACATGGGCACAAAAACAAATGGCCGGAATATTTTTTTTATCGCTGTTGGAAGGAATGGTTGCATACACATAACCAAACTCATCGGTGGAAGCATGGGTAATGCCCATTCCGAATAATTCTTTCAGCAATAACCTGCTCAGGTCTTTTTGTTTTTCGGAAGTGGGATGTGCAGTACTGGTGGGGTCGCTCTGTGTATCTACCTGCACATAACGCATAAAACGGTCGGCAATGTTGTCGGGGCTTATCTGGACCATAAAGTTGTTTAAAGTTTGAGATTTGAAGTTTGAAGTTAAGCATCAAACCTGTTATTATGAAAGTTGACCCGGAACTTCAAACCTCAAACTTTAAACCTGTAACTTATACTATCTCCACCAGTTCAATATCAAACACCAGTTCCTGTCCGGCCAAAAAATGATTGGCATCCAGTACGATCACATCTTCTTTGATCTCGGTAACGATAACCGGGAAAGGCTGTCCGGCCTGGTTGCTTAAGGTGAGCTGCATACCGGGTTCCAGTTGCATATCGGCAGGAACATTTTCTTTGGGGAAATTAATGATGGCTTCTTCCAGCCTGGGGCCATACCCTTCTTCGGGTGAAATATTGATCGTTTTCTTTTCGCCCAAACTCATTCCCGGCATGGCTGCATCAAATCCTTTTATCATTTGCCCGGCGCCTACGGTGAATTCCAATGGCTCCCTTCCTGCCGATGAATCAAACTGTTCGCCGCTTACCAATTTACCCGTGTAGTGTACCTTCACCACATCTCCTTCTTTTACCTGTTGCATAAAATGTTGTTTTGATCCCCCGCTTACAGCGGAGGGAAAGATTATAAATAGGGCGCAAATTAATATATAAATGGCAGCAGCTATTAAAATTATTTTACCCAATTTTACTTTATGAAAAGAATATTACATGCTATAATTTTTTCCCTATTCAGCGTGGTGACTGTTTTTGGACAGTCGGCAAATAATCAACCAGTTATACCCGGGGCCGAACGCATGAACGTTTACCTGCCCCTGCTGAAAGGAAAGGCTGTGGCTGTTTTTGCCAACCAAACCAGCCTGGTAAAAAGCACTCACCTGGTTGACACCCTTTTACAAAGCGGCATCAATGTGGTTAAGATATTTGGGCCCGAACATGGTTTTCGTGGTAATGCCGATGCCGGCGAACACGTGGGTGATGCAAAAGATGCAAAGACCGGGATACCCGTTATCAGTTTATATGGCAATCATAAAAAGCCAACTGCCGATGACCTGAAAGATGTGGATGTTTTGGTTTTTGATATACAGGATGTGGGGGTTCGTTTCTATACATACATCTCGTCGCTTCAGTATTATTTGGAAGCGGCGCTGGAAAATCACAAGCCCCTGATGATCCTTGATCGTCCGAACCCCAACGGTTTTTATGTAGATGGCCCGGTGCTGGATACCAATTTTAAAAGTTTTATCGGCATGCAGCCCATTCCCATTGTATACGGGATGACGATCGGCGAATATGCACTGATGCTGGCGGGCGAAAACTGGTTATCGGCAAAAGCAAATGCCATCAATGCATATAATATAACTACCGAACCTACTGCCGATACTCCTTTTCATGTAACGGTGATCAAGTGTAAGAATTATGATCACAAGACCAAATACATCCTGCCGGTAAATCCATCGCCGAATTTAAGGGAGATGCAGAGCATTTATCTCTACCCCTCCACCTGTTTCTTTGAAGGCACAGTAATGAGTGAAGGAAGAGGAACAGATAAGCCTTTCCAGGTATTCGGACATCCTTCTTTACCAAACAATTTGTATTCTTTCACGCCCAAACCGAATGCGGGTGCTAAAAACAGCAAATGTTTTTTTCAGCAATGCTATGGGTGGAACCTGGCTGCAACAAATGATGAAGTGCTGAAAAGCCTCAATGGCCGCATCCAGTTAAAATACTTTATAGAAGCCTACCGATTATTCCCTGGTAAAGACAGTTTCTTTTTAAAGAACAATTTCATAAACAAGCTGGCGGGTAATGATGTTTTTATGCAACAGGTTAAACAAGGCATACCGGAAGAAGAGATAAGAAAAAGCTGGCAACCGGCACTCATTGCTTTTAAAGCCACCCGTAAGAAATATTTACTGTACGAAGATTTTGAGTGATCATATCAGCCGGTGTTCCATGGCTATCCGCACCAGTGAAGCGGTATTTTTTGCGCCCAGTTTGGCAAGCAGGTTCTTACGATGTGTATCAACAGTAGCCGCACTAATAAACAGCCGGTTGGCGATCTCGTTATTGGTTGATCCTTCTGCGATCAGCTTCAGCACTTCTTTTTCCCGCCGGGTAATAACAGGAAACCCGGCATTCTTGTCTCCTTTCAATGAAGAAGCCGCTTCGTCGCTTAAATAGGTTTTGCCTTTTGCCACGGTTGTTATCGCTTCCATCAATTCGTTCTGCGAAGCATTCTTTAATACATAACCCGATGCCCCATTTTCCTGCATCTTCTGAATAAAACTCTGCTGGTTGAATGTACTGAGCCCTACAATATATACAGAAGGATATTTTTCTTTTACTTCCTTACACAGGTCAATACCGCTTTTATCGGGCAGGTTAATATCCATTAAAATAACATCGGGCTGCTGCTGTTTTAAAAATGCCATACAGGATCCGGCATTCATGGCATGCCCCGCCCATTCAATGCCTTTTTCACTTTGCAGCAATGAACGGATGCCTTCCACCACCATGTAATGATCATCTACTATAAATACTTTTATCGCCATTATGCATTCAATTCAATATGAACAGAAGTTCCTTTGCCTGGTTGCGAATCCACATCAAGCCGTCCTTTTAAAAACTCTACCCGGTGCTGGATATTATCCCAGCCGATGCCTTTTGTTTTATTCAGTAAGGTTTTGTCAAACCCTTTGCCGTCATCTTCCACCGTTACCGACAATACCTGGTCTGTTTTACCAACCTGCACAATGGCATTGGTGGCAGCGGCATGCTTCATGGTATTATTCAGCAGTTCCTGCACAATGCGGTAGATGGTAATGGAGGTGGTTTGATCTATCGCTGCATTCTCCAGTCCGATCGACTGGTAATTTACTTTTAATGCCCCGGTCTGGTTGATGTCGTTACAAAAATCTTTCAGCGCTGTATCCAGTCCAAACTTTACCAGTGCTTCGGGCATCATG
This sequence comes from Ferruginibacter sp., assembly GCA_035328475.1. Taxonomy (GTDB): domain Bacteria; phylum Bacteroidota; class Bacteroidia; order Chitinophagales; family Chitinophagaceae; genus Ferruginibacter. Next base: position 8,856 of record DAOLIP010000054.1, on the reverse strand, counting down.
TTATGAGCCACCCGGCGCATTTCTTTGATGGAACTGTCCAGCATATCCATGCTGCGTTCAAATGCCTGTGCATTATCAGGCGTCATGATGAGGTTTCCTTTCATGGTATTGAGTGAATATTTTATGCCCGACAACATACCTCCCAGTCCATCGTGCAGGTCTTTTGCCAGGCGGGTTCTTTCCTGTTCTTCTCCTTTAAGCACCGCTTCGGTTGCCATCAGTTTCTTTTCTGTTTCCAGTTCGTTGATGCGCTGCTGCTGCAATTTTTGTTTTTGTTTGTAGTTGCGGTAAGCAAGCAATGAAACAAGCAGGATCACGGCAACACTACCTATGAGGATACCGTTGAGTATGTTCTTCCGCTGTATCGAAAGGTTCTGTATCTTCTTTTCTCCCTGAAGCCGGATGATCTCATTTTGTTTTTCGGTGCTGCGGTATTTTGATTCCAGCTCCTGGATATTGCTGGCCGCCTGCTGGTTGAATACAGAGTCGTACAACTTGCGGTACATACGATCGTAGTTAGCCGATGCGATCATGTTTCCGTTTACCGCTTCTGCAAAACGGATCACATCAAGCCCCAGCAGCAGTTCTTCTCCAAGATTATCCCGTTGCGCAATATCAACAGATTCTTTCAGTGCCGCCAATGCTTCTTTGGTACGGTTAAGGTACAGGTATGCCCTTCCTAGTTCGCCCAGGTTCATGGATACGCCGCTTTGAAAATCCAGTGAGCGGGAAAGATCCGTTCCCTTTTGTGCATAGCCGGCCGCCCTTGCATGATCGCCCTGTGCATTGTATAATGCAGCAAATGCATACTGAAGACGGCAATCCATGATCGGATCCCGGGCATCGCCTGTATTCATTGATGCCGCCCGCCGGTAATAAGAAGCAGCTTTGCTGTATTGCTCCAGTTCTTTTAAAGTAAGCCCGATGTTGAAGCAGGCGCCCCGTATCCTCACGGTATCATCAATGCCTTCCCCACAATTCAATGCCAACTCTTCATACTCCAGTGATTTTTCATACAGTTTTAATGGATAATAACAACCGCTGATGCGGTCGTATAACCTGCACAGGGTAGATGTATCGTTCACTGCTGCCAGCTGATCTACTGCCAGGAAATAATTTTCCAGCGCCCGCTGGTAAAAGCTTTTATTCACATACACCAGCCCGATGGCTGTATAAGCATAGCCGATCTCCTTCCTGTCTTTTTTGCGTATGGCCAGCTGCAATGCCCGTTCGCTTAGCTGCAGCGATTCATCAAAACGGCTTTGATTGTTCAACGCCCATGAATAATAACTGTATAGTTTCAGCAAAAGATAATCTTCTTTCAGTGCGGTACATAATGAATCGGCCCGGCGGTACCACTGTAGTGAAGAATCGTAGGCGCCTTTTCTTAAAAATGAGTGGGCAATTCCTGTCGTTGCATTTATCCTGCCCGGTGCATACGAAATGATCTCACTCAGTGCCGCTGCCCGGCGATAGATGCCGATGGCCGAATCGGGTAGCTTCCTCTGCAGGGGTTCTGCCAGTTTAAGCAGGGCATTTATCCCGGCGCTGTCGGTTTGGGCCGGCGATTGTGCAACAGCATTCAGCTGCACCAGGAACACAATGAAAAGTATAATTGCTGTTTTGTTCATCCGGGAAAATAATCCTCATCAATATAATACAAATAAACGACCTGCATCCGGGTTCTTCCTTCCCCCTTTTACATGATTTTCTGTTGCATGAAAATATCCTGTTTTTACGGTATGGTGTCTACGCATACTGTTCAATAGGTTTGTTGATCTCAAAAGGCCTCAATGCGTTTATTTCATTACCGTATCAAAAAGGATGGCAGTGCAGAGCGTCTGCCATTTATAAAACAATAATACAAGAACAGATATAAAACAACCAAATGAAAAAGATCATCCTGCTTACCCTGCTTATTTCAGCAACATTGTTTGCCACCGCACAAAATGTAGGCATCGGCACAGCTACGCCAGACAACAGCGCCCTACTGGAAATTAAAAGCAGCGACAAAGGCCTTCTGATACCACGTATGTACCCGGCTGCTGTTACAGCAATTGCAAATCCTGCTAAAGGATTGCTTGTGCTGGATACCGTCAATAACCAGTTACTCGTAAATATGGGAACACCCGCAGTTCCCAACTGGCAGAACATTCTTATTGCAAGCGGTTGGAGTTTAACGGGAAATACGGGAACTGATCCGGCAACAAATTTTATCGGAACAAAGGATAATAAACCTTTTATCATTAAAGTGAGTAATAAACGTTCCGGTTATGTTGCTGCTATCTCGAACAATACTTCTTTCGGCTTCAGAACACTTGATTCGATCACAACAGGTGATTTGAATACCGCTATAGGTTTTGAATCCCTTTCCGATAATAAAACAGGTGAGAATAATACAGGTTTAGGCTGGAGCGCTTTAAGGTTTAACACCGGCTCTTACAACACAGCATCGGGTGCCATGGGCCTGTACTCCAATACCAGCGGAAGCCAGAATACAGCCATTGGCCAGTTAGCCATGTACAGCAATACCACGGGCGGCCAGAATACGGCGATGGGAAGCGATGCCATGCGGTATAATATTTCCGGCAGCAGCAATATTGGCATCGGGTACACTGCTTTATATTTTAACAACACCGGCTATTCCAATATTGCAGTTGGTACAGGTGCCCTTTTTAATAACGTCAATCGCAGCAACCTGGTTGCAGTTGGTGATTCTGCGCTTTTTAATAACGGAACTGGTGCCACACAGACAGCCGAGGCAACCGGCAATACAGCCCTTGGCTCAAAGGCGCTTTTCAGCAACAGCACCGGTTTTTTTAATACCGCCACCGGATCAAATGCATTAAGAAGTAATTCAACAGGCGTACAAAATACAGCCAATGGAACAGGAGCATTGTACAGTAATACTGCGGGTATTTCTAATACCGCAATGGGTTTAAATGCCATGTTCGGAAATTCAACCGGGAACGACAATACAGTTGCAGGAGCTTTTGCCTTAGCCTATAATACTACCGGTAGCAAAAATACGGGGCTGGGTTTCGGCACATTGAACAGCAACACTACAGGTAACAATAATACCGCCAGTGGGAATGGGGCCTTATATTTTAATACAACGGGTTACAGCAATGTTGCAATAGGTACGGAAGCCCTGGCGTACAATACCACCCGCAGCAACCTGGTTGCTGTTGGTGACAGTGCCTTGTATTATAATAGTGTTGGTGCTGTAAATGCTTACGAGGGCACCGAGAATTCGGCCTTCGGCTCAAAAGCATTATACTTAAATACCACCGGTTATTACAACACAGCAACCGGGACAAATGCATTAAGAAGTAATACAACTGGTGCTCAGAATACTGCCAACGGCACTGGTGTATTGATCAGCAATACCACGGGTAATTCTAATACCTCCATGGGTGTAAACAGCATGTTTTACAATTCCTCGGGAAGTCTTAATACAGCTATGGGTAACGCTGCATTGGGGCAAAATTCGACCGGAAATAATAACGTGGCAGCTGGATTCATCGCCTTAAACAACAATACGAGCGGCCATAGTAATGTAGCGATCGGCACTGAAGCATTATTAAGAAATACTGATCGCAGCAACCTGGTAGCTGTTGGCGACAGTGCTTTGTATAATAATGGAGTTGGCGCAGTAAATTCTTATGATGCTATAGCAAATTCAGCATTTGGTTCCAAAGCTTTATATGCAAATACAACTGGCTTTTATAATACTGCAACCGGTTCAAATGCACTACAGAACAATACCACCGGTTATCAGAATACGGCCAATGGAACGGGAGCGCTGTTCAGTAATACCACGGGTAATACCAATACCGTTATGGGGCTAAATGCCATGTTCTCAAATTCCACCGGAAATGGCAATTCAGCAGTAGGAGGTTTTGCGTTAACCCTAAATACTACAGGCACTAAAAATACGGGCCTTGGTTACGGTACACTATCCAGCAATACAACAGGCAACAATAATACCGCCACAGGGAATGGTGCTTTAAATTTAAATACTACCGGCTACAGCAATGTTGCAATAGGCACGGAAGCACTGGCAAAAAATACCGATCGCAGCAACATAGTAGCTGTTGGCGACAGTGCTTTGTATAATAATGGTGTGGGTGCTGTAAATGCTTCCGACGCCACATTGAATTCCGCATTTGGCTCTAAAGCTTTATATGCAAATACAACCGGTTACTTTAATACGGCCACAGGAGCAAATGCACTGATGAATAATACAACAGGAATTCTAAATACAGCCAATGGAGCGGGAGCATTGACCAACAATACCACTGGTGGCACTAATACTGCTGTGGGTTTAAATGCCTTGTTCACAAATTCCTCAGGAAGCGGTAATGCAAGTCTGGGTAGTTCTGCATTACGTTTTAATTCAACGGGCAACAATAATAGCGGCCTGGGACAAAATGCGTTGTTCAATAGTGCTTCAGGAAATGACAATACAGCTGTAGGGGCTAATGCTGTATCCGGTAATACCAGTGGTAACAGGAATACCGGTCTTGGCTATGGGGCATTGGATAATAACACAGTTGGAAATAACAATACAGCGATCGGGTATGATGCCGACGTCAGTTCTAATAATCTTTCGAATGCAACAGCCATCGGTTATAACGCAAGAGTTGCCGCCAGCAATAGCCTGGTGTTGGGTGGTACAGGAGTGGATGCCGTAAATGTAGGCATCGGAACCACTACACCCCTGGCACGTTTGCATGTGGCCGACAGCAGTGTATTATTTGTCGCTCCGGCTGTATTACCTGCCAGCCCTGGCAATACTCCTGTAAGCGGCGCAGGTAACCGCATGATGTGGTATGCAGACAAAGCTTCTTTCCGTGCAGGCAATATCATCAACGACAGCTGGGATAAAAATAAGATCGGTAATGTTTCCTTTGCCACGGGCACCAATACGCAGGCTTCGGGCATTGCTTCATTTGCAGCAGGTAATTTTTCTTATGCGCTTGGTGATGTTGCTGTAGCCATGGGCTTCAGTGTGCAGGCAAAAGCGAAGGGCGCTGCTGCTTTCGGTATGTATAATGATCTTTCCGATGCCCCAAACCCGGTAACGGAAGCGCCTGGCGACCGCATTTTCCAGGTTGGTAACGGTTCGACCAATATAACCCGGACCAATGCAGTTACAGTATTGCGCAATGGCAATACCGGGATCGGGCTCATCAATCCAACTAATATGCTACATGTGGGCAATGGAACATTAAGGGTTGAAGGCCCGGCCAGTGCCGGTGGCACCGCTTTCAGCATTGGTGGCTTTGGAGATATTATCGTTGATAAACCAGGAACAGGTGGAGGAAGATTTCTCATCAAAGAAAACGGCAATGTCGGGATCGGTAACACGAACCCATTAAGGGCTTTATCATTTCCTGCAACCCTTGGTGAGAAAATTTTACTGTACCCCGGGGGTACGGGTGAAGTGGGGATTGGTGTTTATGGCAATGAGCTGAGGATACATAGTGATTATGCAGCAGCAAAGATCTCTTTTGGCTACCAGGATAACGCCGGCAATTTTACACAAACCATGTGGTTAAATAATACCACAAGCGTATTAACTGTTGGCGGTACAGGATATCCTTCTGATGAGCGGTTTAAAAAACAGATCACCGCTATCCAGGATCCGCTGCAGAAATTAATGAGCCTACGTGGTGTGGAATATTTTATGCGTAAAGAGGAATTTCCCGGAATGAATTTCAGCAGCGACAGGCAAACCGGGTTAATAGCACAGGAGGTGGAAAAAGTAATGCCATCAGCAGTGTACGAGATCAATGACCAGGGTTATAAAGGAGTAGATTATGCCAAACTGGTACCGCTGCTGATAGAAAGCATCAAAGAACTGAAAAAAGAAGTGGAAGAATTAAAAGCTAAAAAATAAGGGTATGAAAAAAATAATATCCCTTGTAGGTGCGATATTAAATTTATTTTTTGCAACTGCACAAAACGTAGGTATTGGTACCACTACGCCTGTTGCCCGGTTACATGTATCCGATAGCAATGTATTATTTACCGGGCCTGTTACATTGCCTGCCACCCCCGCTTATTATCCTCCTGCATCCGGTGCAGGCAGCCGTATGATGTGGTATCCCCAAAAAGCTGCTTTCAGAGCAGGTATTGTTGATGGCCTACAATGGGACAAAGATAGTATCGGAAGATTTTCATTTGCAGCCGGTAATAGCACCAAGGCAAAAGGTGACGGCAGCTTTGCAATGGGTGAATTTACAAATGCATCAGGTTATATCTCAACAGCCCTGGGAGCACAAACCACTGCTTCTGGCGAATTAACAACTGCAATGGGATTTAGCACAACTGCATCAGGGCCATACGCTACAGCAACGGGATTTTTTGCCAATGCCGCGGGAGAAGGATCGGTCTCCATGGGTGGCGGAACATCTGCTGCAGGACAATATTCTTTTGCTGCAGGAAATCAAACAATTGCTTCGGGAAACTATTCTGTTGCACTGGGTAGGGAAACTACTGCTTCTGCATCCAGTTCAATAGCCTTGGGATATTTGTCTTCTGCCACCGGCATCGAGTCATTGGCCCTGGGTACGTTCTCAACTGCTTCAGGAACCTCATCAATTTCACTGGGGCCAGGCACAACAGCTTCTGGTAATGCTTCAACTGCTATTGGACTCGTTACTATAGCAAGATCAGCCAATTCATTAGCAATTGGTAAATTTAATGACACTACAGCCACTAATCGCCTGTTTGAAATTGGTAATGGCACCGCTTTTAATGCAAGAAGCAATGCACTGACTGTGCTTACAAATGGCAATATGGGTATTGGTACCACCAACCCTAATGCGTCTCTGCAATTTGCCAATACTGTCGTCAATCGTAAACTGGTGTTATACGAAACTGTCAATAATGATAACCAGTATTATGGCTTAGGCATCAATGCTGGTAAGCTACGCTACCAGGTAGATGGGGTCGCTTCAGAACACACTTTTTATGCAGGCACGGGAGCCGGTACATCCCAATATATTTTTGCCGTGCATGGAGATGGGAACATTTTTGCACCGGGCATATTTACCTCCACCAGTGATGCCCGGTTAAAAAAGAATATCACAGCATTGGGCAGTACGCTTGATAAAATAAAAAAAATGAATGGCTACACGTATAACTGGATTAGCCCTACAAAAGATCAGCGACAGCAAATAGGCCTGCTGGCGCAGGATGTGCAAAAATTATTCCCGCAATTGGTTACAGAATTCAAAGGAGATAATGATGAACTCACGTTGGGAATAAATTACCTGGGATTGATACCCGTGCTGATAGAAGCCATAAAAGAGCAACAAAAACTAATTGATGCACAGCAAAGATCAATTGACCAGCTATTAAAAAACAAGCAATAAAAATACGGGCACAATTTATTTACCTTCGCAGCGATGAAAGATTTTCAATCGCTCCGGATCGTTTTTATGGGCACCCCCGAATTTGCTGTTGCCTCGCTGGATGCATTGGTAAAAGCCGGTTGTACTATTGTTGGCGTAATTACCGCCCCCGATAAAGCAGCCGGCCGCGGCATGCAACTGCAGCAAAGCGCTGTAAAGAAATATGTCGTTGAAAAAGGCCTGCACATTCTTCAGCCGGAAAAACTAAAGAGCCCTGAGTTCTTAGAGCAGCTAAGATCACTGAATGCCGACCTGCAGGTGGTGGTCGCCTTCCGCATGTTGCCCGAAGCAGTCTGGAATATGCCGCCCATGGGTTCTGTAAATCTTCATGGATCATTACTGCCGCAATACCGCGGTGCGGCACCGATAAACTGGGCCGTTATCAATGGCGAAAAAGAAACAGGGGTAACCACGTTCAAACTCAAACACGAGATCGACACAGGCGATATCTTACTGCAACAGCGTTTTCCTATCGGCGAAAATGAAACCGCAGGCGAAGTGCACGATAAAATGAAAGAGATCGGTGCTGAACTTTTAGTAAAAACAGTAAAGGGATTAGCAGAAGGCGGTTTATCAGAGCTACCGCAAGATCCGGGATCCGGGCTCCGGGATCAAGAGATACAACATGCACCCAAGATCTTCACCGAAACCTGCCGCATAGATTTTTATAAACCCGTGGCCGAAGTACATAACCTCATCCGTGGCCTCTCTCCTTTTCCCGGCGCCTTTACCAGTTTTAACGGAAAGACGCTGAAGATATACCGCACCCAAAAAGAACCCGGCAGCATCCACTCATCGCCCGGCAATTTTGAGACCGATAAAAAGACCTTTTTAAAATTCGCCTGCACCGATGGGTACGTACTTGTAAAAGAACTGCAGCTGGAAGGAAAGAAAAAGATGAGTATTACTGATTTTCTCAGGGGGTATCATTTTTCATAAACCCTCACCACGTAAATATTTATATTTATTTTGAATAGCTGATACTGCAGTTAGTGTTATTTTCCCCAACACCCAGTTCATCTGCCGCTGCATTGCTGATAAGAATGAGCAGGCCGTTGTTCTGTTTCAGATCGGGCACCAGGTCAAGCACTTTTGCATATACAAACTTACCGGCCGGCGTACTCACTTTAATGACCGTTCCGGGTACCGCATTGTTGTAAAGGCAATAATATTTTCCGTCGTTCCAGCCGCTGGTACTTTTAAATACACCCAGTGAGCCTTCTTCATTTACTGTGCTGCCATTTCCATTCTGCGATTCATACAAAGATCTAAAAGCGCCGCCTTTAATACTTTTACCGGATACATCTGTTTTGGCCGGCTCCGTTCTTTCAGGTTCTTTTGTTTTTTTCTCCGGCTCTTTCTTTACGGTTTCAGTAATCACCGGTTTTTCCTTTTCTGTTTTTTTAATTTGGCACAATTCTTATAGCCAAAC
>DAOLIP010000053.1:0-24351 GCA_035328475.1 Ferruginibacter sp. | reverse complement strand
AGGCGAACAAGTTGGCCTCTATATTCTGGGCGACGGCTTCGACGGCTTAAACCTGCATCACAGGTATCTTTCTTCCATTACTTTTTTGTGGTGATTAAAATGGCCAAGTGTAACAAAGCCAAAACTCTTTGCTGTGGCAGGGTTATTATTGGCTACGCCGGAAAACTCCAGCATCTCTTCTGTAAAACTTTTATACATCAGCTCGGTTGCTTTACGAACAGCCAAAAATTCATCAATAAGGTCCTGCCATGTTCTCCGGTTGGCATCACAATGGGCCGCATAGTCATTTTCATCAAAGCCGGGCAACGAAGCAGTTTCCCGCCGGGCAAAGCAAAGCGCCCGGTAATTGAATATCCGTTCGGCATCAATGATGTGTTGCAATACTTCTTTTAATGTCCATTTGCCGGTGTCGTATGCATAAGCAGATTTTTCTTCCGTAATGGAAGAAAGGAATCTGGTTATCACCGGTAACTGGTTTGCAAAAGCAGTTGCCAAGTCCTCTTCAGCAACCTGGTCAACATAACGTTTAAAATAAACAGGGTAGGAGGAAGGAGAAGGTTTTGGCATATACAGTTCTTTTAGAAGTTTAGACGTTAGTGTTTAGGATACGGATCATCCTTTTTTGCTCTTTTTCATCTTTGGTTTAGGCAGCACTTCTTTTTCATTCTTTGTTTCTGCTTTTAATGTAGAAGCAAGTTTAACCGCTTCGTATGCATTGGCAATACCTCCGGTGTGACAGAGTTCACTGAATTCAACCGTTTCATCAGTACCGGGTTTTGTAGCTTTGTATTCGGGTTTTAGTGCTGATTTTTCGATCACGTATTTCAATTGCTTTGCCGATAAGTGAGGAAAATATTCCAATGTTAAAGCGGCAATACCTGCCACCAGCGGGCCGGCAAAACTTGTTCCCTGCAGGTTACCGTAATTGGTTCCTCCCGGCAGGGTTGAATACATTTTTACTCCCGGGGCAAACACATCCACGCCTTTTTTACCATAGTTGCTGAAATAGGCAGTTAATCCACCGGCTTTGGGATCGCCGCTGGCGCCTACGGTGATCACATTACCAGCCCTTCCGCCATTCAGGTAATCGGGGTTAGGGAAATTATCGGTTGAATCTACATTCTTGGAATCGTTTCCGGCAGCATGAACCAACAACACATTTTTGCTTTCAGCATAGGCAAAAGCTTCATCCACCCATTGCTTTTGCGGTGAAAAGCTTTTTCCAAAACTCATGTTGATGATCTTTGCGCCATTGTCAACAGCATAACGTATGGCCAGTGCAATATCCTTGTCATGCTCATCGCCATCGGGCACGGCACGAAGCATCATGATGCGTACATTATCTGCAATGCCATCCATTCCTTTTCCGTTATTGCGTACGGCCCCAATGATGCCGGAGCAGTGCGTACCATGCATTGGCGTAACCGACATTACATCGTTATTACCATAACCACGGGCATTGAAATTGCTTTCATCATCACCCACGATATCTTTTCTGTATTCTGCGGGCGCTTTTGTTTTTGCTTCTGCTTTGCGTTGTTCGCCTTCTACATATTCAATGTATTCATTTAAACCGGAGATCAGTTCCTTACTGGTTTGGTCCATCAGGCTGTTGGCCTTCATCAGTCCCAGGAAATCATTCTTTGCTTTTCTTTCTGCAAAGGATTTGGTCACGTATTTATCCAGGTCGTTCCCGGTAAAAGTATCTTTGCCCATGGCTGTTCTTAACACGCTGTCGCTTTTTACGAGGGTATTGTGAAGGTCTTTCAGGCTTTCCAGGTCTATATTCAGCGCTTCATTGTCTTTGTCATCGGTGGCGGTCATGCGTGCCTTAGCTTTCAGAAACATTTCATATTCATAAACCTCCTGTTTGCTTAATTTAGATCTGTCCACTTCCCTGTTATCCCACTTTGCCTTCAGTCCATAATAAACACGGGCACCTTCATCACTGTCTACCTTCACACTGCGGCCATCTTTTCCTCCCAGGAAATTCCAGCCATGCATATCATCAGTATAACCATTGCCATCATCATCAATGCCGTTGCCGGGGATCTCTTTCGGATTGGTCCAAAGAATGGGCTTCAGGTCTTCATGCAGCGTATCAATACCGCTGTCGATCACCGCTACAATCACCGTATTGCTTTTCAGTTTTTTGCTTTTCAGAAATTCATAGGCCTTATCAGCACTTACCCCGAAATACCCGGTGGATGATTTATCCATCATGTGCCAGCTCTTAGGTACATCTTCTTTGGCGGTTTGGGCAAAGGAAAGCACATTCAGTGTCAGCAGGATAAAGAGGGTACTTAAGTATTTGTTCATGTATGTGGATTTAATTTTACCGAAAATAGATGTTGCGGAGCCATCAGCCACGCCGCCTGTATTTATTTACAAAACTTTATAAGTTGAATTTAATGCCCTGCGCCAGGGGAAGTTTATCTGTGAAATTGATGGTGTTTGTCTGCCTGCGCATATAAACTTTCCAGGCATCACTGCCGCTTTCACGGCCACCACCGGTTTCTTTTTCACCGCCAAAAGCGCCGCCTATCTCGGCGCCGGATGTACCGATATTTACATTGGCAATGCCGCAATCGCTTCCGGCATGTGAAAGAAATTTTTCTGCCTCCCGTAAACTGTTGGTCATGATGGCGGATGATAAACCCTGCGGAACTCCATTCTGCATGGCAATGGCTTCGTCCATGGTTTTATACTTCATCAGGTACAGGATAGGAGCAAAGGTCTCATGTTGCACAATAGCGTAACTGTTCTTTGCTTCAGCAATGCAGGGCCTCACGTAGCAACCGCTTTCATATCCTTTGCCTTTTAACACGCCGCCTTCAGCCACAAATTTTCCGCCTTCTTCCCTGCATTTTTCAATGGCATCCAAATACATCTTTACCGCATCTTTATCAATCAGCGGACCCACATGATTCTTTTCATCCAGCGGGTTGCCGATCTTCAGTTGCTTATAGGCATTCACTAATTTATCCCTGAATTTGTTGTATATCTTTTCATGGATGATCAGTCTCCTGGTGGATGTACAGCGTTGCCCTGCGGTGCCCACGGCACCAAAAGCAGCGCCGATCAATGCCATATCAAGATCAGCATTCTCAGAAATGATGATGGCATTGTTGCCACCCAACTCCAATAAGCTTCTTCCCAGCCGTTGACCAACGGCAGCGCCAACGGCCTTTCCCATTCTTGTGCTGCCGGTTGCAGATACCAATGGTATCCTTGTATCGTTGCTCATCCATTCGCCCACATTTCTTCCGCCGCAAATGATATTGGAAACGCCTTCGGGTACATTATTCTTTTTGAACACCGGCTCAATGATGTTCTGGCAGGCAATGGCGCAAAGCGGTGTCTTCTCACTCGGTTTCCATATACATACATCACCGCAAACCCAGGCAAGGGCCGCATTCCAGCTCCATACCGCCACCGGAAAATTGAACGCAGAGATAACACCTACGATCCCCAACGGATGATATTGTTCATACATGCGGTGGCCGGGCCGTTCGCTGTGCATGGTTAATCCATGAAGCTGCCTTGATAAGCCCACTGCAAAATCGCAGATGTCGATCATCTCCTGTACTTCGCCCAATCCTTCCTGCAGGCTTTTGCCCATTTCATAACTCACTAACTGGCCAAGCGCCTGTTTGTTCTTTCTCAGTTCTTCACCCACCTGCCTTACCACTTCACCGCGTTTGGGTGCCGGCCAGCCACGCCATTCTGCAAATGCCGTTTGTGCTTTTTTAATAACGGCTTCATAACTTTTTGCATCGGCACCGCTCACAGAAGCGATCAGCTTGCCGTCAACCGGCGAATAAGAATCCAGCCTTTCGCCTTTTGATTTAATGGAAACAGAACCGGTGGAAACACCTTCGTTGGTTGCCTTTACTTTTAATGCCTTCAGAAAATTCATATCAGCGGATTGATTTGTCGTTAAAAATTGAGCCGCAAGTTACCGAATTGGGGGGAAATGGAATGCCGATACTAGATACTGGATGCTGGTCGCTGGTTACAGGCTGAGATGCCAGTATCCAGTATCTAGTATCCAGCATTAATACTGTTCAGTTTCGTTGGGAAAATCCCGGCTCTTTACATCGGTGATGTATTGCTTCACGGCTCCGTCAATCTGTTCGTACATATTAAGGTATTGCCTCAAGAACCTGGGTTTGAATTCGATATTGATGCCCAGCATATCGTGCATTACCAGCACCTGCCCATCGCAATGCCCGCCGGCGCCGATGCCGATGGTAGGTATATGAATGCTTTCGCTCACTTCTTTGGCCAGCGCTGCCGGAATTTTTTCCAGCACAATGGCAAAAGCACCTGCCTCCTGCAATAACAAAGCGTCTCGTTTTAATTTGGCTGCTTCATCCGTTTCCTTCGCCCGAACATTGTAAGTGCCGAATTTATAAATGCTCTGCGGTGTTAATCCCAGGTGCCCCATCACGGGAATGCCGGCGCTGACAATTTTTTTAACCGAGTCAAGCACTTCTTCACCGCCTTCTAATTTTACGGAGTGACCACCGGTTTCCTTCATTATTTTAATGGCAGAAGCCAGGGCGATATCAGAGTTTGATTGATAATACCCGAAGGGCATATCCACCACCACCAGGCAGCGGTTGATGCCACGTACCACACTTTGTGCATGGTAGATCATCTGGTCGAGCGTGATGGGCAGGGTAGTCTCGTGACCGGCCATTACATTACTGGCGCTGTCGCCTACCAGGATGATGTCGATACCGGCTGCATCAAATATCCGGGCAAAAGAAAAGTCGTAGGCCGTGATCATAGAGATCTTTTCGCCCGAGGCCTTCATCTTCTGTAATGTATTGGTGGTAACCTTTTTAATTTCCTTGTTGACTGACATAGCACAATTGTTTTAGATTAACGGATGATGCTGAGTGGAGTTGGCTCTGCGTTAGAATAAAACAATTCCGGGGAGCAATAGAGAATGTAAATGTAGAAAGATTTTTAATTAAAAACTATTTTTAAAACCGGGATGGATTTTTCCTGTTCTTCTTCGGCACCCGGCAAATTTACATACAAGTACATCTCTTTGATTATATTGAAAACGATGTTCTCCTTGTGATTATAATACCAGTCCTGAACCAACTCGGCCTTGATGATATTTTTTGAATCGAAATCAAGTATAGGGAATTGAAAGCCGGTAGTAACTCCTGTTGAATCATAATCCGGGGTAGGGAAGGTCGTCTTCTTTAGAAGATATTCGTTAATCTCTTTCGTGTTCAACTTTGTATTTGTTTCTGTTGAATAAACTTCTATGTCACCTTTTAGAATATATGGCCACAGTGTTTGAATAATGTTCCTGCCATAGAGTTCCTTTAACCTGTATTCATTACCTATAGAGTCGGGCTTAAAATCCTTTGTTGTTTCTGCAAGAAATAAACTCTTATCTTTTTTTTTAGGCAGATGATTGTATTTGAAATTAAAACAGGTGCTGAAATAACCTCCATCACCCAGGTTTATGCCTGTACTTGTTATTATCGGTATTAGCGGAGTTACCCAGGGGATATAACTTTTTAATTTTCCGTTTTCAATGTAGAGTATTTGGACCACTTCAGCTTTGGTAGATTTTGTGGTATCAAACCCCGGCCTTTTACCTCTTGGTTCAGAAAGAATCTGGTTCCCGGCAGAATCAAATGTGGGGATATCGCCATGAGGATGAAATATCAGATCGTCAAGTTCTTTTTTATTATGACACCAGGAGCCTTTAACTCCCCGTGATGATCCCCATAGATACTCTGTTGCTGATATTTCATTCTTTTCAAATTTTAATAAGAGAAGTTTGTTCAATGAAGGATTTTTAAACCGGATACTGTAGTTGATGTATGCCGCCCATTCAACCGACGATTTATTTATGAATTTATCAGATGTGATATCCAGGTATTTATTTGGCGGCTTCGCTGGCGGAGTGGATTGCGAAAATGAAATAGCACTTAGCAGTGTAAATATGGTAGTCAGGGTATTTTTCATGCCGGGCTAACGATAGGTGTAGTTTATTATTTCAGTCAATCTGTTAAATTGCCGGTCAGTCTTTTTTGAGTTCATAGCTCAAACAAACCACGCCGGATGAAAAGGCATGCGACGACATCAGTTTCAACTTAGTGGTTTCTTTGACATTTTTAAACAATGGAATGCCCTTGCCCAGCAGGATGGGATTTACAAAAAGCCAGTACCCGTCTATCAAACCTTTAGCCAGTAAAGAATGCCCGGCTGAGGGACTGCCGAAAAGCAGGATATCGTTTTGTGTACTTGCCTTCAGTTTACTGATCTCTTCTTCCAGGTTATTGCTGATGATCTGTGTATGGGGAAGTTCTTTGCCCTGCCACGACCTGGATAATACTACCTTCTTTGCTTTTGCATACCAGCGGGAATGATCGATATCGTGTTTGGTGGCGGCGGGCTTTTGTGCGGCGGTAGGCCAGTAGGCTTCCATCATTTCAAAAGTAACCCGGCCATAAAGGGCGGTATCGGTTGTTTTCACCCGGCTGCCAACGTAGTCAAACAATTCATCGTCAATATGTATCCAGTGCATTCCCCCGTTTGTATCGGCCACAAAACCATCCAGCGAGGTGTGCATGAAATAAATAAGTTTCCCCATATTTTTTTTCAATGAAAATACAAAAAATATAAAAGGCATCATGTCCACCGTTTGTGTGTATGATGCCTTTCAAAAAAAGGATTGAACCTATTGGTTTTGTCCTTCATTAAAGCTGATCATCCAGTTCACGCCGAACTTATCGGTGAACATGCCGAAATAATCACCCCAGAAGGTTTTGTTCATGGGCATGGTAACAGCACCGCCATTCGAAAGGCCATTGAACAGGCGGTCGGCCTCTTCAATACTGTCAACCTTCAGGGAGATGGAAAAATTATTTCCCTGGATAAAACTTGCAGCCCATTCGCCACCGGTATCGCTTCCCATCAGCATGGTTTCTTTACTAACCGGCAATGAAACGTGCATGATCTTTTCAAGGTCTTCAGCGGGCATTGGCTTCGATCCCTCTGCCGGGGGCATATCTTTAAATCTGCCCATGTAAATAAAATCACCACCAAGTACTGAGCGGTAAAAATTAAATGCGTCTTCGCAATTACCATTGAAGGTAAGGTAGACATTTGCAGTAGCCATACTTTATTTTTTAATTGTGAATAGAGATTTTGCCTAAAGTACAGAAATTATAACACCCATGTCAACCGTTTATAAAATTCAACGGGCAGTGATTAAAATTTAATACTGTCGTTCGGGTTACAGCGAATCCACTTTTGGTTGCAGGGCAGCTACGTGCCTGGAGGAAAGCGCTTTTAATTCATCCACCATCTTCTGTGCCTTTGCTTTGTTCTTTTGTTTGATGTACATCATGCAGGCATAATAGCGGGCATTCTCATTTTTGGGATTCAGTTCAAGGGCTTTGTTAAAATTTGTTTCTGCATCCTGTTCCTTGCCGGTCTTGGAATAAGCATATCCCAGCTCCACGTAGGCGGCCGTATAGGTAGGTTCTTTTTCGATGGCTGTTTTCAGGTAGTTTATGGCTTCGCTGAATCTTTCTTTTGAGTTGAGGCAATAGCCCATTCCAAAACAGGCTTTTCGTTCTGTCGGATTCTGTTCAAGCGCTTTCCGGTACCAGGTCATGGCTTCATCCGGGTTCTTCTTATTATCCCGGTATACTTCGCCAATTCCATTATAAGGCACATGGCTTTTGGGATCGAGGGAAATGGCTGATTTATAGTAACCAATGGATTCATCATCCTGTTTTAGCCTGCTGCAGGCAAAGCCAAGTTCAAGATACGTGTTGGTATAGTCCTGTTTTACAGCCACCGATTTCAGCAAGGCTTCTTTGGCGTTGCTGTATTCTTTGATGGCATTATAGGTAAAACCTTTCCGGTACCAATACAGGTAATCCTTGATCTCAGCCTTTGCATTTTCTTCGTACTTTTTAAAATTGGCCAGTGTGGTGGTGTAATCTTCTTTGAAATAAGCAATGGTGCCAAGTTGTTTAAATGCCAGCGAATAAGTAGGGCTCAGCTCCAGGCATTTGTAGTAATACCAGTTGGCCGAATCGGTGTTCGGTAATTTTTCAAAAGCGTATCCCATTTCAAAATACAGTTTGGCAGTGGCTACGCCTGTTTGCCTTGCCTGGCGAAGATAGCTGAGAGCGCTGCTGTAATTCTTCAGATCGTTCTGGCACCAGCCGGCCTGGTAAAGGGCATCGGTATGTTTGGGATTGAGGGAAATGGCTTTTTTGAATTTTTCAAGTGCTTCTGCTGCTTTATTCCCTTCTTTAAGTTTTATGCCCTCATCGTAATACGACTGTGCACTGGTTGTGGTTTGGGCAACTGAAATGCCTGAATAAAATATAAGCGCCAGCAAGGCGGCAATAATGCGTTGATTTTTCATAGGGCTAAGTTATAAAGATCCCGGGGTTTGCGGCTACCCGCTGCCGGGTATTTTTCAAAGGGCGGCAGCCCGTTCAGTAGGGAGCAGTTTACTTGTATATACTTTTTGTATGCTTTACTGAAAGGCTGATCATCTTCTTTAAAACGGTAACATCAATATCTTCCAGTTTTTTAATATAGATGCATGCCTTGGCCGATTTATGCTTGCCGAATTTTTTCAGCAACTCTTCCCGCTCTGCAAATCCCGAAGAAAGATACAGGGAGAACTCCTGCTTGCGGGGCGAAAATCCGCAAAACGGAGCATCGCCTTCCCGTCCGCTCTCGTATTTGAAATGATAGCTGCCAAAGCCAATGATGCTGGGGCCCCACATCCTGGGTTCAAAGCCCGAGGCTTTTTCAAATATCTTCAACAGTTCAATACTGTCTTCCTGTTTGGCCTTATCTGTTTTTTTTATAAAAGCAGTTACGCTGGCCTTTGTTTCTGTTGTTTTTGCCTTTGCTTGTGCCATAATTATTTGTTTTTTGAGAGTGGGAGGGTATTAAAAAATACAAGCTGGAACTGGTTGCGGTTTGTATTCTCTACTGTTTGTGCCATAAACCCAAGTTCTGTTCTGAAATGCTTATTGATCACAAAGCCAACAGCGCCGTATAACCGGTTTCGGTCAAATACCGGCGATCGGGTATTTAAAAATACTTCATTATAGGCAGAAAGATAAACGGTGTTTTTGCTCATGGTCTTATGATTGAGCGGAATGTTGCAGGAAAGAAAGTAACGCAGCCTGAACTGGAAATCACCGGGTAAAAAACGTTCTTCGGCCCGGTACCGGTGCTGAATGAAAACCCTTCCGTAATTCTGCCGGGTGGTAAACTGCTGGTAAATGCGGTGTTCGTTGCTGCTGGTCTTATCATTGCTTCCCGGCAGGTAGCGCTGCGAATGAATGAAACCATAGCCAAGCAGAATATTGTTATTGTTTTCAGTGAGGTTATAACCAATACCCGTTCTTACCAGCATCTGCTGAAGGTCGCCGGCAAAATTAAAATTGCGGTACTGCACTTCGTTCCACCAGTTCCATTTTTTGTTGATGGCCTGGTTGCCAAAATAGATGAACCAGTTGCCTACATCCGACTTTTGGGCCAGGGCAAGGCAGCCATTGAATGCGAGCAAGAGAACAAGTATCGATCGTATGATAATGGTATTAGTCATAACAGTAACGGATCTGTTTATTTAAAGGCAATTTGCGTAAAGAAGGGAGAAGAAACAAATTTTTTGAGGCACTATATTTTCTGCATATAAATCTTCCAGTCACTGATCAATACAGCTTCGGCTATGTTCAGTGCGGAAAGCATCTCCGTTTTCCTGGTCAGCGGCAATAGTTTTTTCAGTGTTGTCCTGCCGTAGGTTTTATCAATGTACATTACCAGGCTGCCGGAGATGCCGTATTTTAACCTGCCCGTCCAGAAATCATCCAGGTGCCGGGGGATTGTATTGCTTATGATCGCCTTTTTTACTTCCGCTATTTTAAATGAGTCGCATTGGCCGGATACATAGGTTGCCAGTCCTTCCACAAACCAGTCGATGCCGGTAGTGTTACTAAAATCGGCACTGATGTTCCGCTGTCCATGGTATACATGCACCAATTCGTGTGTAATGAGTTGTTGTGTTTTCTTTGTATCGGCATACCGGTGTTCACAGGCTTCTTTGTTCCATACCAGGGGAGAAAGCATGTCTAACCGTTCCGCAACACCGCTGGCCACCATCCAGCATTCCGATCTGAACTCCGGCATCTTCCAGTCCCTTTGCCAGGTACTGTCTAATGAGTGGCGGTTGGGATGGATATATATGTCAAACGTTTTTTTGTAGGCCGAATCAAAGAAGGACCTCACTACTTTCATTCCTGCTTCATTGAATGTATTATACTCTTTTGTATGATCCTTGTCTGCAGCAGTAAACAGCAGGTCATATCCCTTGTGTTTTTCAACGATCCAGTTTTCACCGGCCCGCATAAAGGCGATGCTCAAGAGCGACGACATCAAGATCAACATCTTATAAACAAAAGACTGCATGGTGATTTTATCAATTGATTATGCACATAAAAGTTACAGATATTTTTTCAGTCCTTAAGCCTGGTGTTTCCTGATGAGGAACCGGATGTGGAAATCTTGATTATTTCAAATATGACAAAACATTAAATTGTGAGATCAAATTTTAATTTATGCTTAAAAGAATCATCTCCTTTTTCGTACTCATTTTACTTGTTGCACAAACGAGCCAGTCACAGTCACTGGCTGTTAATACCGATGGGAGCACTGCCAATGCGAGTGCTTTACTGGATGTGAAAAGCACCACCAAGGGTATATTAATACCCCGTATGACCAAGGCGCAGAAGAATGCCATTGCATCGCCGGCAGTAGGGTTACTCATTTGCCAGGTTGCGCCTGACAGTACCGGGTTTTACTATTACAACGGCAGCGCCTGGTTATGGATCGGTAACACAACAGGGGGATGGAGTACTACAGGCAATGCCGGTACAGATACCTCGGTGAATTTTATAGGAACCACCGATAATATGCCGATCCGGTTTAAACAGAACAACGAATGGATGGGACAACTGAATAAAGACCAGCGCAACTATGCTGTTGGATCAGGCGCCGGTACCGGCAACACAAGCGGAACGGATAATATTGCTTTTGGCGATAGTGCACTGGCATATACAACAACAACTTTCGGCAGTATTGCCATAGGGTCATCTGCATTAAAGAATAATACCACCGGTTTTTTTAATACAGCCTACGGCTATTTTGCGATGCGGAACAGTACCGGGGGGAGCAGTAATGTTGCATTGGGTGTACAGGCACTCAATGCACATAAATCGGGTGATAATAATGTGGCCATCGGAAGTAATGCTTTGTTCAATGATACTACAGGTACATTGAACATAGCCATTGGTTACCAGAGTCTGTTCCAGAATCGCAGCGGTATCAATAATGTGGCTATTGGCGGTAATACTCTTGTTGCAAACCGGATAGGCAACAATAAAGTTGCCGTTGGATATTCAGCCCTGCTCTTAGATACAACCTCTTCGGCAGCCAATACCGGGATCGGAGCCTTTGCATTGGCCGCTAACCGCTCTGGCACCGGTAATGTGGCGGTGGGAGGCTATAGCCTGCTTGCCAATACATCTGCCAGCCGCAATGTGTCGGTAGGCGATTCGGCCATGTATACCCAGGCGTTCAGCAACGGCGGAGTTGCTTATTTTACCGATAATACTGCCGTAGGTTCAAAAGCAATGTTCTACAATGAGCCTACCACTTCTGCAAACGGATCCAAGAACACGGGCATCGGCAGCGAAGCCTTATACCTGAATACCACGGGCCAGGAAAATACAGGAGTTGGTACCGGTTCATTACACGATAATATTACCGGCAGCCAGCATACGGCCATTGGCAGAAGTTCGCATCGCCTGTCCAAATCCGGCACACATACCAGCTATATGGGTTACGAAAGCGGGTACAACGATTCGCTGGGTTTCCGGAATACGGGTGTTGGCGCATTTGTAATGAGAAGCATGGGATCGGGAAGCAATAATGTGGCGATGGGGTACGAGGCATTATACAACAGTACGGCATCCAATAATACTGCCATTGGTTTTGTTGCAGCACGGACTTCAACAGCAGCTACCGGTATTTTAGCTGTTGGCGACAGTTCTTTGTTCAGTAACCTCGGCAGTAATAACATGGCCATCGGCAGCAGGGCGCTGCGTGATAATACCCTCGGGGCCAGCAACCTGGCCATCGGCCGAAATGCACTGGAAAGCAATACACTGTGCAGTCAGAATACCGCCATCGGCGAATCGGCTATGGCAACCATGAATTTTGCATCCGGGATATTGAGCAATAATGTAGCGATAGGTTACCGGTCATTGTTTTTAGTGAATCCTGCAGCAGTTACCAACAGCGGTAACCAGAACACCGCGGTAGGAACCAGCACGGCCGATGACATGACCACGGGTTTTAATAATACCATCCTGGGTTACCTGGCGGGCAATAACCTTTCCACCGGTGCACGAAATACGTTCATCGGGCATACCAGTGGCGGAGCGACTACCGGCTCGCAGAATACTTTGCTGGGTGCCAGTACACAGGCAGGCATTGCTATAGATAACGGAACTGCAGTTGGCTATGATGCAAGTGTTACCCAAAGCAACAGCATGGTATTTGGTGATGTGAATGTTACCAAATGGGGATTTGGAATTAATACCACGGCTGCTAATATCCTTGAATTCAACAATGCTGTTACTACTGCCCGGCTTACCACCGGCGGGGTATGGACGGATGTGAGTGACCGCAATAAAAAAACCGAACTGAAAACAATGGATGGCAGTTCAGTATTACAGAAGATCATGCAACTGCCGGTTTACCATTACCGCTACAACAATACCGCAGATGAATATCACATCAGCCCCATGGCACAGGATTTCCAGGATCTCTTCCAGGTAGGAGATGGGAAAAGTCTATCCGCACTGGATAAAAGCGGCGTAGCACTGATCGGCATACAGCAATTGAAAAAAGAGAATGAAGAACTGCGCAAAGAAGTGGAAGAACTGAAAAAAATGGTGATGGATAAAATAAGGAAGGAATAAACTAATTGGCCGCTTACATTTCGCCGGCAGCAATGCTTTTGTTGATCAGGAAACATGCAGCAATGGAAAATGCAGCCAATAATAAAGTAAATACGACCAGTACAATAAATCCTTTGCCGGAATCAATCAGCATTTTGTTTGGATCGTTCCGGTCGTAGTATAAAGGGAGTTTATCGTTCACCTGGTAAGGCAGCCCGGCAACCGTTATTTGTTTCTGCACCACCTGGTTGCTGCCTTCTAAAGGGTATTCAATAACAACGCTGTTCAACCCTTTCAGCGAACTGCCTATTAGCCGGCGAATGGTTCCCGTTGTTTTCACGCCGTCTCTTTTCATACGCCTCACCTGGCTCATTTTATACAAAATGATAAGGAAGGGGGCGAAGCCGAGTGTGATGAGTAATGCGTAAAGGAAAAGCATAACCGGGTTTGGTTATAAAGATAGGAAAGCTAAACTGATTGATCCCAGGTTCCTGAACCACGAACCGGTAAGTTTGGTAATATCCTGTTTTGAACCACATAGTACACATAGTAATGCACACAATCTATGTGAAATCTATGTGCTCTATTGTGTCTATGTGGTTCAAGTTTGAAGCCAGGACACTACCGTAAATTTGTATGCATTACGCCGTTGTTACCCAGTTCGTTTTTTCCTCAATGGGTTTCCGTTTTCCGGGAGCAGAAGGCACAGCTATATGGCCGATATAAAAGAAGCCGAGCAGTTTATCATTTTCTTCAAGCCCGAAAAATGGTTTGGCATTTTCCATATAGGTGATACCGCCTGTTGTCCAATAGCCACCCAGTCCATAAGCGGCTACCGATAGATAGATATTCTGCACGGCGCAGGCAACGGCTTCAATATCTTCTATTTCAGGTATATTCTTTTTGGCCGACCGCTTCATGCCAAGAGCAATAATATGCGATGCTTTTAAAGGCTGCTGCTGCAGTTTGGTATATTTTTTTTCATTAAATGCATCCCCGGCTTCCTGTTTATACAGGCTGCTTTGAAATGCAGCCAATGCTTTCAGTCCTTCGCCGGTGAATATGCTGAACTGCCAGGGCTCTTCCTGCCCGTGGTTGGGCGCCCAGGTAGCATTGACCAGTACCTGTTTTATTATTTCATCATCAACTCTTTTACCCTGTTCAAATTGATCGGGAAAAACAGAGCGCCTGTTTTTGATCAGCTCATTCAATAGTTCTGCTGTCATATTGTTCAGATTATTTCATGCAAATTTCGATGAATAGGAGAGAAGGTTGTTCTGAGATAGGAAAAAGTTTTGCGATTGACCATGGTGTAAATGCCTACTTCAAATTTATTATGCATTCATGGTGATTATAACATTACCAGTTTTTTGACCGGTTGCTACGAAATTATATGCTTCAGCGATCTTATCAACAGGGTACTTTCTGTCTATGACCGGCCTGAAACTTCCTTTTTCTACCAGGTCTTTAATAAAACCCAGGCTTGCTTTCAGATCTTTAGGAGGGGCAAATATTACCTTCTTTCCGCCAAGCAAGGAGGTAATGAAGACCTGTAAAAACTCCGGCCATCCCGAAGTAGAATATATACCGTTCTTCTTTAAAAGGGGTTTGCATTTTCTGAATGTAGTTATGTCGGCAGCATCAAACACAAAATCATATGTCTCGGTATCTTTTGTAAAATCTGTTGTTTTATAGTCAATGATCCTGTCGGCTCCCAATGATCTTACCAGCTCACTGGTTTCTCCGGCGCATACTGCTGTAATATGTGTGCCGTAAAATTTAAAGAATTGAACCATTGATGAGCCAATGGCACCGGTTGCGCCATTTACAAGTGCTTTTTGCCCGGGCTTTGGGTTCAGTTTATTTATAACGCTGAGTGCATAAAACGGGCCTTCCACACAAGCTACTGCCTGGTCGTAGGGCAGGCTATCGGGGATGCTGATCATTTCCTGTGTATCCGGTAATACCAGGTAATCAGCATGTGAACGTAATCCCAAAAAATCAAAACCAATAACCCGGTCCCCGGTTTTAAACGACCTTACGTTCTTGCCCGTTTTTTCTATTCGCCCGGCAAAATCGGTTCCGGTAATGGCTATTTTTGGTTTGAATAACCCGGTAAAAAAACGCATGATCAACGGCATGCCTGAGAGTACATGGCAATCTGTTCTGTTTACCGTGGTTGCATATACCCGTATCAATACTTCATTGTCTTTTGGCGTTGGTATTTCAACTTCTTTTATGGTCAACACACCGGGTGAGCCATATTTTGAACGAACGACAGCTTTCATTCTTAATAAAGTATTTAATGAATATCCAGGTAAATTCCCTATTTCACCTCCTCCCACAAATGCCTTACCAATCCATCCACCAACCCGATCTTGGGTACGTACATTTCATTGGCGCCGGCCCAGCGCATGGCATTGATGTAAATTAAAAGGGCGGGTACAATTACATCGGCACGGTCGGAGCGCAGGTTGTATAATCGCATCCTTTCTTCCATGGTCACACTGCCCAGTTCCTTATGGTAGTCTTTTAAAAGTTCCAGGCCAAGGGGTTTGCCTTCTTTGCGTTTACTCAGTGAAAATACTTTGTTGATATTGCCGCCGCTGCCGATGGCCATCACTTCTTTTTGCCCCCTGGTTACGGTCTTTATTATTTCTTTCATCACTTCCCAGGTCTTTTCATTCACCATGTTCTGCAGCAAACGTATCGTTCCAATGTTGAATGATTCTTTAAAGATCATCTTTCCGTTGCTGAAAAAAGAGAGTTCGGTGCTGCCGCCGCCCACATCAATGTACATATAGCTGTGGTCTTTGTCGAGTGTTTCGGCAATATGGTTCTCAAAAACGATCCCGGCTTCCATATCGCCGCTGATCACTTCAATGCCTATATCGGTTTCCAGTTTTACCTTTCGGATGATATCGTTCGAATTCTTTGCATCCCTCATGGCACTGGTGGCACAGGCGATCACGTGCTTTACCTCGTAGGCATTCATCAGATGCTTAAACGCTTTCATGGTCTGCAGCATCATGCCGATCTTTGGTTTGGATATCTCCCCGTATTCAAACACATCAAAACCCAAACGCAGCGGAACCCTTACCAGGTTGAGTTTATTGAAAACAGGTTCGTTCTTTCCTTCGGTGCTTACTTCGGTTATTAAAAGCCGGGCGGCGTTGCTTCCTATGTCTATTGCTGCTAATCTCAAGGTCAATGATCGTTTAAGTCGTTAAGAACGTTTCGGTCGTTTCAGTGTACGGGAACGAATTTACGGATTAACGTTTAAACAGATCAACCTTTAAACGATTTGAAACGACTTAAACGGGCTAATGTTACTGCGCTTTACGATATAGATAATTGTACGTTTCCACCTGGCTGCGGATCTTTTTGGTGTTGCGGGGATTTACGTACTGGTTGCTGAGTTCATTGTCAAGTATCCTTGCCTTGATATTGTCTTTGAGTTGTATCTGCAGTATGTCTTTCAGTTCCTGTTGAATGTTTTTTTCAAAGATGGGACAGGACACTTCCACCCGGTGATCGATATTACGAACCATCCAGTCGGCCGAAGAGATATATGTCTTTTCTTTTCCGCCGTTGCAGAAGATCATTACCCGGGCATGCTCCAGGTATTCGTCCACAATGCTGATGGCCTGTATGGGTACTTTGAATTTTTTGTTTTCAGTGAACATGCAAAAGATGCCCCGTACTACCATCTTGATCTCCACTCCGGCTTTTGCGGCTTCGTATAATTTGCTGATGAGCTTTTCATCGCTCAGCGAATTGAGTTTAAGAATGATGGAGGCCGGCTTCTTTGCCCTGGCTGCTTTTATTTCCCGGCCGATGAGCTGCATTAGTTGTTTTCTCATGCCATCCGGACTAACCAGCAGTGTTTTGCAATTATGCAGCATATGCGCCCGGCTTTTCGGGTGCTCCAGGTAATTAAAGATGCGGTTCACATCGGCCATGATGTTGCGGTCGGATGTGAGCAGGCAGGTATCGCCATAAACCAACGCCGTTCTTTCGTTCAGGTTGCCGGTGCTTACAAAGCCATAATGAACCGTTCGGTTGTTCACTTTCTTTTTTATGAGGCAGAGTTTGGCATGTACCTTCATATTGGGTACGCCCAACAGAACTTTGGCGCCGGCTTCTTCCAGTTCTTCTTTCCATTCAAGGTTTGCTTCTTCATCAAAGCGGGCACGCAGTTCCAACACCACGGTTACCAGTTTGCCATTGCGTACGGCATTGGTGAGTGTGTTTATGATACGGGACCGGTCGGCCAGGCGATAGCAGGTTAGTTTGATACTTGTTACATCGGGATCAATGGCGGCTTCCCGCAACAGATCAATAACGCTTTCAAAACTGTGGTAGGGGAAATTAAGCAGCACATCTTTCTCCATCACCACGTTGGTAATGTTGTTATGATTCTTTAACAAAGGATGAATGAAGGGCTTCTTCCGTAATTTCTTTTGGGCAAATACCGAATCGGGAAAATTGATGAAGTCTTTGAAGTTGTGAATGCGCCCGCCGGGTATCAGGTTGTCTTTACGATAAAGGTTCAGCCGTTTTACCAGGTAGGTAAGCAGGGCAGGGTCGATGGCTTTGTCAAAAACAAAACGAACGGGTTTGCCTTTCTTGCGGTTCTTTAATCCTTTTTCAATTTTTTGTATCAGGGAAGTGGATACATCGTTGTCGATGTCGATCTCGGCATCCCGGGTTACTTTGATGATGTACGATGAAAACGTATCGTACCCGAAGAAGGAAAAGATATTGGGCAGGCAGAAACGGATGATGTCTTCCAGCAGGATGATGTGTTTTTCATTATTCTTAGAAGGAAGGATGATGAACCGGGGAAAACGCCGGGCCGGTACCGATACCAGGGCAAACTTCTGCGGAATACTTTTATCTTTCTTTGAAAGTTTGCAGGCGAGGTAAATGGATTTGTCGCTCAGCACCGGGAAGCTTTGTATGCTTTCGATCATCAGGGGAATGATATTGCTGCGTATCTCTTCGTTGAAATAATCCAGTACAAAACGCTGTTGTGTTTTGTTGAGCTGGGTTTCTTTTACGAAATGGATCTTTTCTTTTTTCAGTTCCCGCAATATCTCGTTCCAGATGCGGTCGAATTCTTTTTGCTGCTCCAGTACGGTTTCCTGTATCTCTTCCAGTATCGCCTGCGGGGCCAGTTCCAGGTGCATGTTTGAGCGGTTGCCGAACTCCACCATTCGGTTGAGTGTGGCCACCCGTACCCGGAAGAATTCATCCAGGTTATTGGAAAAGATGCCGAGAAAGCGGATGCGTTCCCGTAACGGAACGGTATCGTCTGCGGCTTCCTGCAATACCCGGGCATTGAAGGAAAGCCAGCTGATGTCGCGGAATATGATCTTTCTTTTTTGCAAGCTTTATGGGTTGTGTAACGAAATTAAAGGCATGTATATCAACGGTGCCTTAAATGCGTATTAAGTTTTTGTGAAGTTTACTGCAACGGGTCATTTGCTATCCTTCATCTTTTGAATGATGGACGTGGTGGAAAATCCTTCCAGTATGGGAACGATCTTTACTTCACCGCCGTTAGCCATCACTTCTTTGGCGCCAACGATCTGGTCGATGGTATAATCACCTCCTTTTACCAGTACATCAGGCAAAATGGTTGCTATTAAATTTAACGGGGTGTCTTCTTCAAATAATATAACGGCATCCGTCATCAGCAGTGATGCCAGCAGGAGGGCTCTTGAATTTTCATTGTTCACGGGCCGGCTTTCTCCTTTTAACCGTTTCACCGATGCATCGGTATTTACGCCCACGATCAGCACATGACCGAAAGAAGCCGCTTCGCTTAGTGATGCAATATGGCCTTCGTGTAAAATATCAAACACCCCGTTGGTGAACACGATCTTTTTATTGTGCAGCCGCCAGCGCTTTACCTGGTGCATAAGTCCATCGAGGCTGAATATTTTATCCGGTATGCTGCTGACTGATCTCATTTTTTGATTTATTAATGTAGGGTAAAATTAGCAAACATAAAAAGCCGATCACCAGTACAATTAAAAACTGGGCCGACCATTGCAGCCATCCGTTGGCTGTACCGTACGGTTCGGATACGTTATACAGTTTCATGGCTTCCATTAAAAGAACCGGGTACAGGCCAATACCGCCCGGAGTAAGGATCATGGCGATGGTGCCAAATGCCAGTACCGGGAAGGCAGAGAGTATGGGGAGCCCGCTGGTTTGTGCAATGGCAAAAAAACCAAGGTAGGTGCCACCGAGATAACAACCCCAGATAAAAATGCTGTGAAGGATGAAACGGCCTTTGTTTTTCATATGCTTAATGCTGAGCAGGCCTTCTATAATGCCCCGTACAATATTTCTTACTTTCTGGATCGGTTTGCTGTCCGGGTATTTCTTCACCAGGTATTTTAAGAGGAGAAAGAAAGCCGATACGATAAAGATCAGCAATGCCAGTTTGAACAGGGTGGTACCCATATTCTTTGAAAGAATGTATTCGTTGAATTTTTTCATTGCATACCCGCCCACCACATTGGCCTGGGTAAGCAGCGATATGATGATGATGATAAAGAAAGAGACCAGGTCAACCGCCCGTTCCACCAGGATGGTACCTACCAATTTATCGGCCGGTACTTTTTCATATTTACTGAGTATGGTGCATTTTAAAACCTCGCCCAGCCGCGGAAAGGCAAAATTGGCCAGGTAACCGATCATTACAGCGCTGAAGGTATTGCTGAGTTTTGGAGTGTAGCCCATCGACCTCATCAGTATCTTCCAGCGTACGGCCCGGCTCAGGTGACTGGCAATAAGAATAAAGAACACGGGTATAAGCAGGTAATAGTTGGCAGTTTTAAGGGCGTTGATGAATTCGGCATAGGCTTCATCCGAAAGTTTATGAACACTCCACCATACGAGAAAGATGCCTGCTCCCAGGAACAAGCCATACTGCAATATGGTGAATAGTGTTTTGCGCATAACGCTTACAAATTACAAAGGAGTGGCTTTGAAAATTTTATTAAGTAAATTTAATAAAGGCTTATCACACAACGATAAAATTAAAGCAGCATATTATCTATCAGCCTTACTTCGCCGATAAAAGCGGCAGATAAAGCAACTAATTTTGTCCCTCCGTTCCAGTTATCTATGAGCTCCAGGGTTTCGGCATCGGCAATCTCCACATAATCGGTTTTAAAACCGGCCTTTTCCAGTTTTTTAACCGCCTTGTTTTTTATGTCTGTCAGGCTACCGGGTTTTACAGATGCTTTAATATATAAGAGTGTTTTGGATATTTCCACGGCTTTTGCCCGGTTCAATTCGTTCAACCGCATATTCCGGCTGCTCATAGCAAGTCCGTCGGTTTCCCGGAGGGTGGGACAGATGACAATCTTTGTTTTAAGGCCCGTTAATTCCGTCATCCTTTTTATAACCATGCATTGCTGAAAATCTTTTTGTCCAAGGTATAAGTGATCGGCTGGTATAATAGTAAGTAAGCGATGAACCACCTGGCATACTCCCTGGAAATGACCTGGGCGATATTTGCCTTCCAGTACCGTTTCCAGGTAGCCAAGATCGTAAGGTGTTTTATTAACCAGTCCATCGGGATACATTTCAGTTACCGATGGTAGGAACAATACATTGCATCCCGCTTTTTCCAGTTGATCAATATCCTGCTCAATGGTTGTGGGGTAGTTCTGAAAGTCTTTGGCGTCGTTGAACTGGGTGGGGTTTACAAAAATGCTGCATACCACCAGGTTGCCTGATGCTTTGGCGGTTTCGATCAATGAAGTGTGCCCCCGGTGCAATGCGCCCATTGTTGGTACAAAACCCGTTTTCCTGCCCTTTTTGCCTTCTTGCTGTATAAAATGGCCGATATCGGCGGCTTTCTTAAAAACGATCATTGATTGGTAAATTAGGCTTCAAATGCTTGTTCTATCTAAATTTCCCGAAAAAATACTGTACTTTTGCACTCCCTTTAAACTTAACGAAGCAACAAACTAAGCACAAATGTCAACAAAGAAAAGAATTTTATTTATTGCCAATGAGATGTCGCCCTACCTGGAGCTGACCGACTTTGCGGAGACGGTAAATAAGCTGGCAATAAAAGCGAACGAAAGCGGGATGGAGGTTCGTTGTATAATGCCCCGGTTTGGAGTGATCAATGAAAGAAGGCATCGCCTGCACGAGGTGGTTCGCCTGTCGGGTATCAATGTAACCATCGATAATGATGATTATCCGTTGGTGATCAAAGTAGCTTCACTGCCAAATGCCCGGCTGCAGATATATTTCCTGGATAACGAGGATTTCTTTAAGCGTAAATCCATTTTCCACGACGAAAAAGAGAACTGGTTTGATGATAACGGACTGCGTACAGTTTTGTTTTGTAAGGGAGCGCTGGAGACGGTAAAGAAATTCGGATGGCCTCCCGACATTATTCATTGCAGCGGATGGATGACAGGGCTTATTCCTATGTTCATTAAGAATGCCTATAAGAAGGAACCTGTTTTCAGCAACAGTAAGATTGTTTATACCATCGGCCAGCAAACTTTTAAGGAAAAACTGGGTAGCGATTTCTTAAAGATCGCCAGCATTAATGACCACATCACCAAGAAAGAACTGGAACCTTTTAAAGATGCAAATAACCTCGCCATGTTCAGGGGAGGCGCTGCTTATGCAGATGCCATTACGTTCGGCGCTGATAAAGTAGATAAAAAATTAGTGGATCAGTTCTCTAAAGTGAAAGGAAAGAAAGTGATCCGTTATGATGAAGAAAGTGATTTAACAGACTATTTGCAATTGTATGCCGACCTTGCAAAGTAGTAAAACTAACATGATCTCATTAAAATCAGTATGCTGAAAAAACGTATTCTATTCATTGCTGTAACAGCCATTGCCATTTTCTCTTTCCTGAACTGGAACTGTACCAAGTTAGACACTACAAAGATCGGGGCCGACCTGTTGCCGGCAGTTGACAATGTTCATACATTTGCCGATACACTTTTTATTAATGCCCAGCAACTCGACTTCACCGATACATCGATCATTACCTACCTCGATAACCAGGTGCTTGGTAATATAAACAACGATCCCTTGTTTGGAAAAACAACGGCCAATATGTACCTGCAGCTTAAACCGGCAAACTATCCGTTTAGTTTCGGTCATCCTGATTCATTATTGGGCTATGGACTGGATTCGGTAGTACTATGTCTCAGCTATAAGTTTTTCTGGGGCGACAGCCTTATGCCGCAACGGTTGCAGGCATTTGAAGTGGTTGACAACACATTTAAAGATTCCCTGTCTTATAACTGGCGTTCCGATACCCAGCCGAATACTGCGGCCTCTATCTCTTCCGTTAAAACAATAGATATAAGAAGACTTGGCGACTATATGAAGTATGCCTGGCGAAATGATTCGGTGGCCAACCAGATACGTATAAAGCTAGACGCATCCTATGCCTCCCGGCTTTTTAACAGTGATAGTGCATCCAGCGGGGCAGGTAATCATGCATTTTATAATGATTCTGCCTTTCGCAGGGCATTTAACGGAATCGCCATAAAAGGAGTAGGCACTGGTTCGGAAAATGCCTTGCTCTTTATCAGCCCAACCGATACCAACACCAAACTTGAAGTTCATTACCGGATAAAAGCCGCCGGGCGTATTGATACTACGTACAAATCGTTCCGGTTGTCTACTTCGTTTCCCAATGTATCTACCAGTGCCAACTATGTGAAGCGTGACAAAGCGGGTAGTCCTTCAGCAAGCCCATTGTCAACCGAAATATTTTTACAGGCACAACCGGGTACCTATGCCAGCCTGGTCATTCCCGGGTTAACGGGGTATGCCAATAAGATCGTTCACCGGGCCGAACTGATATTTGAACAGATACCGGGCAACCCATATTACGATTCTGCTTTTACGGCGCCTAATTTCTTATATCTTGATCTTAAGGAACCGGGCACTGTTTCTCCTGCTTTATATAAGCCGATTTATATTGACCTTAATACGAGTTCACTTTATGATCCTGATTTCAAAAAAGCAGGTTACCCGCTGTATCCCACCGGGGGAGTGGATTTTGTTTATTTCGGCGGTTATTTAAGAAAGAAGACCGGGCCACTGGGAGGCGATATGAACTATTATAATGTAAACATCACCCGCTATATACAGCGACTGGTTACCACACAGGCCACCAATTACGAACTGAGGCTGATGGCGCCGTTCAGTTTTCACTATCCGCAATATGCCGGAGAATATATTAATTATAACAACAGTCCTGCCTATGGCCGGGTGAAATTGGGAAGCGGCACACACCCGGTTTACCCGATGCGTTTGCGTGTAGTTTATTCAAAACTTTAAGCAATACACAATATGTGAATTAATAAAGTCTGCAGAAACACCTGCAGACTTTGTTCTTTAAGCGGTACAACCTTATCTTTGCCATCTTAAAAAAATAACATGCCATATTTATTTACATCAGAATCAGTAAGCGAAGGACATCCTGATAAAGTTGCCGACCAGATCAGCGATGCATTGATCGATAATTTCCTGGCTTTTGACCCCAACAGTAAGGTAGCCTGCGAAACATTGGTAACCACCGGCCAGGTTATTTTGGCCGGCGAAGTAAAAAGCAAGGCCTATTTAGACGTGCAGGAAATAGCCCGTAAAGTGATCCGCAAGATCGGTTATACGGTTAGCGACTATATGTTTGAAGCGAACTCGTGCGGTATCTTATCTGCCATACATGAACAATCATCTGATATTAACCAGGGAGTTGACCGTAAGAAGAAAGAAGAGCAGGGTGCCGGCGACCAGGGAATGATGTTTGGTTATGCTACCAACGAAACCGATAACTATATGCCCCTTGCACTGGACCTGGCGCATTTTATTTTAATTGAAATGGCAGCCATCCGCAGGGAGAACAAACAGATAAAATACCTGCGCCCGGATGCAAAGAGCCAGGTTACACTGGAGTATGATGATAACAACAGGCCGGTTCGTATCGATGCCATCGTGGTTTCTACCCAGCACGATGACTTTGATGCCGACGAGAAAATGCTGGCAAAAATTAAAAAAGACATCATCAATATTGTGATACCAAGGGTGAAGGCCAAGTATCCCAAATACAATCACCTCTTCGACAATAAAATAAAGTACCACATCAATCCAACCGGTAAGTTTGTTATTGGCGGTCCGCACGGCGATACTGGCTTAACCGGCCGTAAGATCATTGTAGATACCTACGGTGGAAAGGGTGCTCATGGTGGTGGCGCTTTCAGTGGAAAAGATCCCAGCAAGGTTGACCGCAGCGCTGCCTACG
>DAOLIP010000052.1:0-24655 GCA_035328475.1 Ferruginibacter sp. | reverse complement strand
CAACATATTCACCCGTCTTGGTATTAACCCTTATCAGTTCCCCCTCATTTACGAACAAAGGAACGTTTACAGTTGCTCCTGTTTCAACAGTAGCAGGCTTTAAGGTACGGGTAGCGGTATCCCCCTTCATACCCGGTTCGCTGTAAGTAACCAGCAATACGATCTTATCCGGCAATTCAACACCCATGGGCTGGTCGGTTTCTCCATTGATCAAAACAGATACTTCCTGCCCGTCTTTCAGGAACCGGGGAGCATCCACCATCGATTCCTCAACGGTAATCTGTTCAAATGTTTCAGTATCCATAAAACTATACCCCGTGTCGTCTTTATATAAGAATTGGTAAGGCTTTTTCTCAACCCTTACCGGGAAGATGGTTTCCCCGCTGTTCCAGGTAACTTCTATGGTACGGCTGTTATCAACCCCTTTCAGTTTAGCCCAAACCTTTGCTGCTGCACGGGCTGTTTTATTCTGCCCGAATTCAATTACCGTGTACAGGCTGCCATCTACTTTAATGATAAGCCCTGAACGCATATCTGCTGTTGTTGCCATGATGATTTTTTTAAGTGGCTGCAAAAGTAACGATACTGGGGCTAAATCCGAAATTCAAAATCAGGATAAGCTGTCTGCCGCTTAACATCCTGTTATCACATAAACCCTTTAGCTTTGTCAAAACTTAATAGGTGAAAAAGATCATTTGTATAATTCTATTTGCCTGTTTGTATAAGCCGGGAATGGCCCAGGCAGACAGTGCAGATATATACCGCCGGTTTCCCACTATACCCGTATTCAGCCTGATAAAAATATCTGACAGTTCCCGCTTTACAAAAGACAACCTGGCAAACCGAAAAGCAACCCTGTTTATAATTTTCAATCCTTTTTGCGACCATTGCAAGCAGGGAACAGAAGACCTGAAAGCCCATATTGAACTTTATAAAAACGTGCAGATCATCATGGCCTCGTCCGTTGAGTTTTCTTACCTTAAAAAATTCTACGACGATTACAAACTTGCCGATCACCCGAATATATTGGTGGGCAGGGACCCATCGAATTATCTGGGAACCTTTTTCAATATACAATCCATACCCGCCATCTTTGCGTACGATAAAAAAGGAAACTTTCTGCAGCGATTCGGGTCAAACAAAACATTCACCCAGATCGCTGAGATCCTGAAATTTTAAAATAATTGCATGAAACGGTCAGTATTAATCATTCTTATTCTTTTCTGCAGCGGGTTGAGTTTCTCACAGACTGGAGATACTGCTCCCTTCCTGAAAACTAAACAATTACCGGAATTCACCTTAACCGATATTGATTTTAAGGATTTTAACCAGAATTCTCTCAGCCGTACCAAAAGCACCATCATCATGCTGTTCAATCCCGAGTGTGACCATTGCCAGCAGCAACTGGAGCTTTTGATAGCCACGCCCCAGGTGGCCAAAACAGCACAGGTTGTTTTATCCTCGGCCGAGTCGCAGGAGATAAACAGGGAGTTTTATAAAAAATATCACCTGGAAAAGTATCCCTTTATTCGCCTCGGAAAGGAATATGGTTATTTTTTCGGTGGATTTTACCGGCCATCCACCATTCCTTTTATTGCCATTTATAATCCAAAAAAACAACTGGTATTTTATAATCATGGCGTTGCTTCAAAAGTGCAACTGCTGAATGCATTAGACAGTAAAAAAGTTCCTCTTAAGTAAGCACAAATTTCCCCCTTGCTGAAAAGCGAATTAATTACCTTTGCGCCGACATTAATTTTTCCACTTTAAACATACATAAATGAAAGTAACTGTAGTTGGAGCCGGTGCCGTGGGTGCAACCTGTGCCGATAATATTGCCCGCAAAGAACTTTGCAATGAACTGGTTTTGCTCGACATTAAAGAAGGCGTTGCCGAAGGAAAGGCAATGGACATGATGCAGACAGCCACGCTGCTTGGATTCGACACCAAGATCATCGGCTGCACCAATGATTATACTAAAACTGCCGGTACCGATGTAGCCGTTATCACTTCCGGAATTCCGCGTAAGCCGGGCATGACCAGGGAAGAGCTGATCGGCATCAATGCCGGGATCGTAAAAACGGTAACACAAAATATCTTACAACACTCCCCCAATGCCATCATCATTGTGATCAGCAACCCGATGGATACCATGACCTACCTGGCACTTAAATCGAGCGGGTTGCCAAAGAACCGCATCATTGGTATGGGCGGAATTTTAGACAGCAGCCGTTTTAAATATTATCTCTCCACTGCAATGGGATGCACCGCAACCGACCTGCAGGCCGTAGTTGTTGGCGGACATGGAGATACCACCATGATACCATTGGCAAGACTGGCTACTTACCAGGGAACACCTGTGGCCAATTACCTGGATGCCGACACCCTGAAAAAAGTGGTGGCCGATACCATGGTTGGTGGCGCCACTCTCACCGGACTGCTGGGTACTTCAGCCTGGTATGCACCCGGTGCAGCCGGAGCGGCCTTGGTAGAATCCATTGTAAGAGACGAAAAGAAATTATACCCCTGCTGCGTTTATCTGGATGGCGAATATGGTCAAAAAGATATCTGTATCGGTGTTCCCGTGGTGATTGGAAGGAATGGCTGGGAGAAGATCGTAGACTACAAACTCAACGCCGAAGAACAGGCCGCTTTCAATAAAAGCGCCGATGCGGTAAGAAATATGAATGACGTACTGGCTTCCCTAAGCCTTTAATTCATTTCCAGTAAGTTACCAAGGGCCTCTGAATAAATATTCGGGGGCCTTTTCTATGAAATATTGTTACCTTTA
Source organism: Ferruginibacter sp. (assembly GCA_035328475.1). Lineage (GTDB taxonomy): Bacteria > Bacteroidota > Bacteroidia > Chitinophagales > Chitinophagaceae > Ferruginibacter. The sequence goes on along the minus strand of DAOLIP010000052.1, from coordinate 21,864 downwards.
ATTCGTTACTTAACGTACATGAAAACCATACGAAAAAGATCGGTGGGCTACCTGCTGAATCGGTGTTTTTTATTACTACCTCTGTTTGTTTGGGCGAATGGCATTGCCCAGGTGGCAAACCTGAACCCGGGCACCCCCAATTCACCTGCATCTTCGCTGGTTTCGAAAAAAAATTCAGACCTGTTTGGCACGGCGGGTACATTCATTAAAAATATTGGCCAGTATAAAGATACCGTGGCCGGCTTTGGCCGGATGGGAAAGATCCTTTACGGTTATGAGGGATTAAAGATGCCGGTACTTTTTACGCAAAAAGGGATCATACACCTGCAGCGGGCCACAAAACGACTAACGCATGAAGAAATGGAGCGGATGGAACGAAAGGGATGGAAAGAAAAAGATATACAAAGGAACTACACCGCAAACCGGGTGATAACCATGGAATGGATGAATGCAAATCCAAACCCTGTTATCATCACAGAAGATGAAGGCGCTGAGTATTTCACTTATGGATTTTTAAAAGAGAGGGCAAGAACATTCCGAAAGATCATTTACAGGGAACTTTACCCGGGCATCGATCTTATTTACTCTTTTGATGTGGTTAAAAAAAATGGATTTGAATACAGCCTGGTTGCACAACCCGGAGCCGACATCAGCATCGTGAAAATGAAATACGGTGGTGATACCAGGAACACAAAGCAGGACCGGACCGGGAATCTCATTATACATTCAGACATTGACGGGATATCGGTATCTGCTGCCGAATGTTATTATGCAGGTAACCGTTTGCAAAAATTCAGTTCCGCCTTCCGGGTAAACAATAACAGCATCAGTTTTAATCTCCCGGAAAATTACGATAAGCAGAAAACACTGGTGATCGATCCGTTTGTTTCCGGAACAGGAGGACTTTCGGGCACGGATGCAGGCAAGGCGAAGGACATTGACTTTGATTATGCAGGAAATATTTATGTAGTAGGTGGCGGAGACGGCACTGCACAAAAATTATCTAAATACAATTCATCGGGTGTATTGCAATGGACATTCAATGGTTCACTTACAAGTCCATCCTGGAATTTTGGAGGATCCCATGGCGGATGGGTGGTTGAAAAGATAAGCGGGAACATTTACATGGGCCAGGGATTGGCCGGTGCCGGATTCAGGATTATCCGTTTATCTACCGATGGATCTTATAATGATTATGTAACCACAGCCGATCCGGCTTTTGCAGAGAACTGGAAAATGTTGTGGAACTGTAATAGCGGTACACCAAGGATACTCATCGCCGGCGGGGGAAGCACTTCTAATATTGAACTGGCATACCTCTCACCGCCATCAACCGAGCTGCATGCAGGCAATATCACCGGCATGAGTACCGGGCATAATGATATTTCAGATATCGTATCCGACCCGGTAAGCAATGAACTGTACACGATATTTTCCACCTCGGTATTGAACAATTCGGCCGATAATAAGATCTATATGCACAAACCTCCCTATGCACCTGCTGATATGGGATGGAACAGATCACCCGGGTATTTTGCATTGCATGAACCCAGCAACAGGCCCTATCTTACCGGCCTTGATAATTCCAGCAATACCCTGGCGGTTAATTCAAAATACCTGTTTTACTGGGATGGAAAGAACCTGAAGGCTTTCAATAAACAGGATGGCTCCCAGGTGGGTTCAGCATTTGCCATTGCTGCTAACCAATTGCTGATGCAGGGCGGCATCATGGCAGATGAATGTAATAATGTTTTTACCGGTTCATCAAACGGCACCATTAAAGTATTTGTTTTTAACGGATCTTCCTTTGATGATGCCGCAGCGCCGGATATAAATATTGCAGGCAATGCATCAAATGCTGTTTACGACCTGGCCTATGACCCGGGTAAAAACCTTTTGTATGCATGCGGCAATGGCTTTGTTGCTGCTTATGATCTGTCAGCCTATTGCAATATCGCTACGTATTCATTGAATATTACCAGCAGTTGTTCTTCAGTATCTGTTACAGCAACATTAAACCCCGTACCCCCGGCCGGTTCGGTTATAACATACCAACTGTATGATGGAAACGTACTGATCAGCAGTAACAGTACCGGCCAGTTCAGTGCATTAACAGCAGAGAAGAATTATAAGATCATCGCATTCATCAATGGTTCATGCAGCGGTAGCCAGGTAGTAAAAGATTTTACCACATCGCAAACGGCTTCCCTTAAGGTTAACACTCCGGCAGGCATCTGCGTGGAGAATACTTTTGATTTGACTGACCCATCTGTTACAGCCGGTTCCTCACCGGGTTTATCAGTAACATACTGGTTAGATGCTGCAGCAACCATCCCGCATACCAATCCTGCAAAAACAAAACCCGGAACTTACTATATAAAAGGGATCACGCCCGTCGGATGTACCGTTATCTCACCGGTTGAATTAAAAGCCTTTATTTCTCCTGCAGCCCATGCCGGCCCCGATACCGTTATTTGTTCGGGCGAAACGAATGTTACACTCAAAGGAAGCGGTGGCTATAGCTACTTATGGTCGCCTGCCACATACTTAAGCAACCCGGCTATCGCAAACCCGGCTGTTACTTACCCGGGAAATTCCGGTACGCTCACTTACCGGTTGAAAGTAACAGATGTAAACGGTTGCGGATCGCAGAAGGAAGATGAGGTGAAAGTAACATTTGCAACCCCCGTCAGCATTTTTATAAATGCCGACAGTGCGGTGGCAATAAACCAGCCCCTGCAGTTAAATGTTACAGAACCGCTCAACAGCGGATTTGTGGATTACCGCTGGTCGCCCACAAACGGGTTGAACAATCCTTTTATAAAAAACCCGGTAGCCAGGTTAGACCGTGATATGACCTTTACTGTAGAGGCGACCAATAGTTATAAATGCATATCCACTGCCAGTATAAATATCAAAGTATTCAGGGGACCGGAGATCTATGTACCCAACTCATTCACACCAAACGGCGATGGATTGAATGATGTGCTTAAACCGATCCCTGTTGGACTGGCAGAATTCCATTACCTGAAAATATTCAACCGCTTCGGGCAATTACTGTTTACCATCACCGATCCATCCAAAGGATGGGATGGAAGAATAAGCGGAAAGGAAACCGATTATGGAACCTTTATCTGGATAGGAGAAGGAATAGACTACAAAGGAAACCTTATCATGCGGAAGGGGGCTACTACTGTTATACGATAAGGCGTTCTCAACTCACGCCATTTACGATCATCTCCTTATTGATCTTCATCACGAGTCCCTGTAATACTTTACCCGGCCCGGCTTCTGTAAAATGAGTGGCGCCACCAGCGATCATGGACTGAACACTCTGCGTCCAACGTACAGCACCTGTAAGCTGATCAATCAGGTTTCTTTTTATTTCGGCGGGATCACCTACAGCTTTGGCTACTACGTTCTGGTAAACCGGGCAGGAAGGATGATCGAAATGTGTGGAATCAATGGCTGCTGCCAGCTCCTCCTTGGCAGGCATCATTAAAGGCGAATGAAAAGCCCCTCCTACGGGTAACACCAATGCTCTTTTTGCGCCTGCTGCTTTCATACGTTCGCAGGCAATATCTATTCCTTTGATGGTACCGCTGATAACCAACTGGCCCGGGCAATTATAATTTGCGGGCACCACCACTTCACCGGTTTCGGTAGTAACGGATTCACAGATCTCTTCTACTTTTTCATCAGCCAATGCCAGTACGGCTGCCATGGCAGAAGGGTTCATTTCACAGGCCCGCTGCATGGCCTGGGCCCGTATCGAAACAAGCATCAGTGCATTTTCAAAACTAAGCGCCCCGTTTGCCACCAGGGCAGAGAATTCACCAAGTGAATGACCGGCAACCATACCGGGCCTTACCGCTGGCAATGTTTTAAATGCGATGACCGAATGCAGGAAAACTGCAGGCTGTGTAACATTTGTCTGCTTCAGGTCTTCATCTGATCCGCTGAACATGATATCGGAAATTTTAAAACCCAGTATCTCATTCGCCTGTTCAAACATTTCTTTAGAAGCAGGATTTGAGTCGTAGAGGTTCTTTCCCATTCCGCTGAATTGGGATCCCTGGCCGGGAAATACATATGCATGCCTCATCGTGATGTGTTTAGAAATACAAATTAAATAAAAAATCCCTCAAAAGAGGGAGGATCAATTGATTTTACACCGGTCAGTGCAACCTGGCGCTGATCAGTTTTACAAACTCACTTCTTGTTTCGTTCTTTTCAAATTCACCCCAGAATGCAGATGTAGTGGTCACGGAGTTTTGCTTTTCCACTCCCCGCATCATCATGCACAAATGCGATGCTTCGATTACCACAGCAACGCCCAGGGGATTCAGTGTTTCTTTTATGGAATTCAAAATCTGGTGTGTTAAACGTTCCTGCACCTGCAGGCGGCGGCTGTATGCATCCACTACCCGGGCTATTTTGCTGAGGCCTGTGATGAATCCATTCGGGATATATGCCACGTGTGCTTTTCCGTAAAAAGGCAGCATATGATGTTCGCACATGCTGTACAGCTCGATATCCTTTACGATGATCATCTCACTCACATCTTCATGAAATTTGGCTGAGTTCAGGATCTCGTTTGCATCAATGCTGTAACCCTGTGTAAGAAACTGCATTGCCTGGGCCAGCCGTTCGGGTGTTTTCAGCAGCCCTTCCCGGTTGGGATCTTCACCAAGCAGTTCCAGCGTACTTTTATAATTTTTCATGAGCCCCGATGTGGTTGCCTCATCGTACTGCTCAATTTTTCTATAGGCCATTTATCTTACTTTAATTGTATTAACAAATTTATCCAGAATCAGTTCGCAGGATATTCAACAAAGTTCCTGGGCGTTTCATATAACCGCAATTTCAGTTCAAACTTACTATCTATCTTCTCTCTTAATATCCGGTAGATGACAAGTACGATATTTTCTGCTGTAGGATTCAGGTTTTTGAACTCAGCCGTATCCTCGTTCAGGTTCTTATGATCAAAACGGTCAATGATATTTTCTTTCACCAGGTCGCTCAGCAGTTTCAGGTCGTATACATAACCGGTGGCCGGGTCGGGCTCCCCGGTCAGTTTTACGATCAGCTCATAATTATGGCCGTGATAATTGGGGTTATTGCATTTACCAAATACCCGGTCATTGGTGGCTTCATCCCATGCCGGGTTGTGCAGCCGGTGAGCAGCATTAAAATTCTCTTTGCGGTAAACGGCTACTTTTTCACTCATGATAAATTATACTTGCTCTTGATGACCGGTATTGAAAAAATCTGAAAATATTTCTGTTTAATCAGGGACAATGCTGCAGGTTGTTGAAACAGAAGTATGCTGTTCAAAACAGACCGGCTATTGAAGCTAATTACAAATAAAGTTAGGATTTGTTTACAGGAAACAAAAATTAATCCCGGGGATGGAATTCTTATTCCTGAACCACATAGATACAATAGAGATCACAGGATTCACTTAGAATAGTATATGTAGTTTTCTGTGTGTACTATATGCTATGTGGTTCAACCCGGTATATTAACCCCCGTAGTACTCGGTATATATCTTAGGGGTTTCCCGCAGTTTCAGGCAGTGAAGCTTCACCCCTTCCGGTAAATGCGGAACCAATTGATTCCAGATGGCGATGACCAGGTTTTCGATGGAACACATTTTACCAGCCATAAAATCAACATCCAGGTTCAGGTTCTTATGATCCAGCTTCTCAATTACATGTTCATTGATGATCACACTCAGTTTCTTTACATCATAAACAAACCCGGTATCCGGATCGGGATCTCCCTTTATGGTTACATCCAGTTCAAAATTATGTCCATGCCAGTTCTCATTGGCACACCTGCCAAACACTTCTTCGTTCTTTTCCCGGCTCCATTTGGGATTGTACAGTTTGTGAGCAGCATTAAAATGTTCTGACCGTGTGATATAAACCATCTAAATATCCAAAATTTCCGCAAAGGTAGCTGCAAAATCCTGAAATATGAAGCGTAACTACGAAATTTGCAGCATGCAAATTCTTTTGTTAGCTGCCACCCAACAGGAAATCAGCCCTTTTATAGGTGCCAATACAGGAACGGATGTATTGATCTCGGGCGTGGGTCTGCCTTCGGCTATGTATCACCTGCAAAAGAGGATGCAGCAGATCGACTATGACCTCATTATCCAGGCAGGTATAGCCGGTTCATTTAACCGCGGCATTGAATTGGGCCAAACCCTTTGGGTAAAACAGGATAGTTTTGGTGACCTGGGAACAGAGGAGAACGAAAATTTTTTACCTTTTTTTGATTCAGGGCTTGCCGATAAGAATGAATTTCCCTTTATAAACGGCTGGCTATTGAATGAAAGTGAGGTGACCAGGAATCTAAAGATCAATGCGGCAAAAGCGGTAACGGTGAATAAAGTAACCGACAGCAAACTGCAGGAACAGCAGATCATCAAACATTTTGATCCCGACCTGGAATCAATGGAAGGCGCAGCGCTCCATTATGTTTGCTTACAGGAAAACATTCCGTTTCTTCAGCTAAGGGCTGTTTCTAATTATGTGAGAGAAAGAGATAAAGTAAAATGGAAGATGAAGGAAGCGATACAGAACCTGAATACCGAATTATTACATCTAATTGACAGATTAACCAATTAACAGAGTAACGTATCAATGAAATTCACTTTAGGTTTTTCACCCTGCCCCAACGACACCTTTATTTTTGATGCACTGGTAAACAATAAAATTGATACCGAAGGGCTGGAATTTATTGTTGCACTGGAAGATGTGCAGACCTTAAATGAATGGGCAACAGAGGGCAGGTTAGACATTACCAAGCTGAGTTATGGAGTGCTGCCGCTGGTACTGGATAAATACATTCTGTTGAACAGCGGCAGTGCGTTAGGCAGCGGTGTTGGCCCCTTACTGATAAGGCACGATAAGACAAATGACCTGATAGCTGATGTAGAAGACAAACTGATAGCCATACCAGGGAAATTCACCACCGCTCATTTACTTTTTTCGCTGGCATTTCCAAATGCAGGCAACAAAGTTTTCATGCGCTACGATGAAATAGAGAATTTTGTTTTGCAGGATAAGGGACTGGGCGTGATCATTCATGAGAACCGGTTTACCTATGCAGCAAAAGGACTTCAAAAAATAACCGACCTGGGTGATTACTGGGAAAAAGAAACGGGCGGCTCCATCCCGCTCGGAGGTATTGTTACCAGGCGTTCGCTGGATAAAACAGTAAGTACGAAAATTGACCGCCTGATTAAAACAAGCATTGAATACGCATACCGGCATCATCATAAGGAACTTACAGACTACGTAAAGAAACATGCGCAGGAGATGAGTGAAGAAGTGATGCGGAAGCATATTGATCTTTACGTCAATGAATTTTCAATTGCATTGGGTGAAGAAGGAAGAAGGGCGGTAAAAAAATTACTGGAAGTGTTCAAACAAACCAATCCGCATATCGCTTTGCCGGAAGGTATATTTATTGATGGGTTTAATCCTTAAACCCTGTCGCCAGGTCTTTTTTAAGCGCCCTGCCATATACTTCCAGGCAACGCTTTCGGGCAAATTCATGCACCACTATTGGCTTTGGATAACTGAATTCATTTAATTCGGGTACCCATTTATTTATGTATTCAAGTTTCGGATCAAATTTCTGTGTTTGCAGGTAAGGATTGAATATGCGGAAGTACGGCGCTGCATCGCAACCGCTTCCAGCCGCCCATTGCCAGCCGCCGTTATTGGCAGCCAGGTCAAAGTCCAATAGCTTCTCAGCAAAATAGGCTTCTCCCAATCGCCAATCGAGCAGCAAATGTTTGGTTAAGAAAGAAGCAACGATCATCCGTACCCGGTTATGCATGAAGCCGGTTTCATTCAGTTCCCGCATGCCGGCGTCTACAATGGGATAACCCGTCTGTCCACTGCACCAGCATTCAAATTCGCCGTTATCCTTTTGCCATTCAATGGTATCGTATTCCGGTTTAAACGCCTTACCCTCTCCTACCCGGGGAAAATGCCAGAGAATCATGTGATAAAAATCCCGCCATATCAATTCATTCAGGAAAGTTTCGCTCAGACCCATACTTTTCTGCACCAATTGCCGGATACTTACGGTGCCGAACCGCAGGTGAATGCTTAGTTTTGAAGTTCCCCTAAACGCCGGAAAATCCCGTTGCTCTTTATACTTTTTTACAAGCTCTTCATCCAGGTTACCGGGTGGAAATACAACATTGGATGATCTGAACCCGATGGATGAGAGACGGGGCAGCGGCCTGGGATCCTGCTTATAAAAATTACTGAAGTACTGTTGGGTTGGATAAGACGTAAAATAAAATTCATCCAGGCTTGCCTTCCATTTTTTGCTGTAGGGAGTAAACACCGTATAAGGCTTGCCATCGTCTTTCAGCACTTCATTTTTTTCAAAGATCACCTGGTCTTTATAAGTGTACATCCCAACGCCCTGTTCATTCAGCAGCTTGTCAATGGATTCGTCTCTTTGTGCTGCATAGGGTTCATAATCATGGTTGGTAAACACCTTTTCAACACGGTACCCTGAAAGAAGTTGCCGAAAGGCATCCTGTGGGGTGGAATGAAACACATGCAGGGTTGATCCCATTTTCATAAGGGCAGTCTGCATTTCTTTCAGTGCTGCATGAATGAATACTACCCGGCGATCTTCTTTGTTCTCCAATTTATCAAGAATGTTCTTATCAAATATAAAGACGGGCAGTACGGGTATGCCGGACCGGAGTGCATAATAAAGCCCGGCATTATCTGTTAGCCGCAGATCACGGCGAAACCAGAAGATGTTGACTGATCGCATATTCCTGCCTGTTTTAACCGAGGATATAAACAATCTTACTGCAAAATGGTTGAGAAGATGCCGGAATAAATTTTCTGGACAACCTGGTTAGTATAGTTTTTATCTCCAATGCTTTGCACCCAGCGGATATTGAATATGGAGTTGGTCAGGAAAACCTCATCTGCATCCATCAGTTCTTCCACAGTAATAGCGGCTTCATGTACTTTTATGTTATTTTCAGCAAGCAGCCTCATCACCTGCCTGCGCATTACGCCGGCTATACAGCCTTCCTCCAGCGCCACCGTACTGATCACTTCATTTTTGATAAGAAAAATATTGGCGATGGAGCTGTCGCAGATCCTGCCGGCATCATTCAATACAAGGGCATCGTTCCATTTTTGTTTTTTGGCTTGAAGTGCCGCCATTACATAAGGTAAAAAATTATTGTGTTTCAGGTTGCTGAAATGATCCCTGGTCTTTTTGGCATCATTATAAATACCCATTGTTAACCCGTTGCTGTTCCACTGACCGGCATTGTCGGGCAAGACCCAGCTCTGGATAATATAGTCCGGTTGGTGATTTATTTCATCGTACAATCCGCCATTACCCCGCAAAAGGATCAGCCTTACCCTGGCCAGTTTATTGTGTTTGTTCTTTTGCAACAACGCATGAACCTCCTGCTGCAATTTTTCCTTTGCCAGGTGTGCCGGTATCCTGAATTGAAGAAGTTCCAGTCCATCCCATAAGCGTTGAAAATGATCTTCAGCAAAAAGCAGTTCACCATTCCTGCTCTTAATGGTTTCAAACAGCCCGTCTCCGTATCGTAAGCCCCTGCTATTAGCACCAATTAACGCTTTGTTCGCTTCCCATACCTTTCCGTTGTAATTTATGTATTCCATTTGCCAAATATACTATTAAGCTTCCTTGCTGTATCCAGCCAAAATAAAAGCCCCCGGTAAACCGGGGGCAATTCTTCATTACAGTTTTAGAGACCAGAGTTAAAACGAACTGCTATTAATGGCTTTCGTCTAGAATATTATGTTTTACGGCATACATTATTAAGCCCGCGGTGCTTTTGGCGCCGGTCTTAACTTTCAGTTTATCCCGGATGGCTTCTACCGTACGGGGACTGAGGTCAACGATATCGGCTATTTCCTTGGTGCTTTTTTCTTCGCACATCAGTTTAAGGATGAGTATCTCTTTATCATTCAACTGGGCTTCCTGTTGCATCAGCCGGGGCATCGCATCGTTCTTTTGCTTAAGATTGGTGAGCAGGGCCTTATTGGTAAGTGAATTGAAATAATACTCCTGTTCGAAGCAGGTTTTGATCGCTTCGTAGATTATTTCGCTGTCGCTGGTTTTGGTGAGGTAGCTGTTGGCACCGATCTCCATCAGTTTGGTGATCATACTGTGATCGTCCATCATGGTCAGCATGATAACCCGTACATTGGGATAAAGTTTCTTTATTTCGGGCAGGGCGGTAATACCATCCATGATCGGCATCTGGATATCCAGCAGGATCACATCGGGCTGGATCATTTTGAGCATATTGAGCAGGTGCATCCCGTTATCGGCCTCGGCAATCACTTTTACGTCCTTTTTGGCACTTAAAGCTGTTTTAACGCCGGCCCGGTACAGCACATGATCATCGGCAATAATAACCTTGATAGGCTCCCTCATATTTTCATTCGGCATCATATTTTGGCATTTTTGGGGTTACGAATACCCTATTATAACGTAGGCCGCAAGTTCAAATTATATCTACAGATAATAAAGAGTGTAATTACCCTATGTTGCGCATGGGGTTTTTACGAGGAAGACCGAGTAGTTTAACTTTTGGAAATTTCTGTAAGAAAAGAACGACAGTAATTTTATATCCCATCCGTGTACGGATTGGTTAAAATGGGTACGGATTAAAATCTTCGCCAAAAGTGACAACCCTGGTTTTCAAAAAAAAGAGGAAAACAACAGAAAAAACGGGGATTTTCTTAGAATGAATATTAGGAAAGAGAAGTAGTATTGTGGGGAAAAATAATCAAATTGAAGCTACATAGTTTCATCATAGTATTTGGATCTGGTATTATTACAATAGCATTTTTTGTAGCACTATTTTTTTCCAAAAAGGAAAAACCCCTATACTATAAGTATATTTTTCACTTTATCATATTAGGAGGTCTATTGTCTATTAATTCGATAGTAAATGCTAATATCTTTTGGGGTTTCTCGAGAGAAATTCCATTTCTACTTCAAGAATTGTTGCTTCTACTACAATATGTTTTACTAGGCTTGTTTTTTGCAAAATTGCTGTCTTCCTCTATTTATTCAAAGAAAATAATTAGACTACTTTTTTTCTCAATTCCCTTACTACTAAGTTTTCAGATCATATTTTTTTTCAAAACCACTGATATAAGACCTTCATTTATTCTGACCTTCTTCCTTTTAGTTTTCTGTTATTTTTATGTAAAGGATTTAATGACTAATAAGCCAACGCTTATCCTTTTAAAATCTTCAGCATTTTGGATAGTAATGGGGGTTTTCTTTTACTCATGTGTTAGTTTCCCTATCAAAACTTTGATAATATTTATACCAAAAAGTCAAGAATATATAAATCTCCGTAGTCAAATATTTTCTGTTCTGAATATGTCGCTAATTGTCTTATATCTTTTCATCATCAAAAGTTATTCATGTTTGAAACATCCACAGAACTTGTAATTGTTTTTATTATCATTTCGCTACTACTGATACTTATTCTATCATTGTTTATAGCATTGATTATTTATCGTTATCAACAAAAGCAAAACCGGTATAATAAAGATTTTCAAGCACTCAAGATATCCCACCAAAACTCACTTCTTCAATCACAATTGGAAATACAAGAGCAGACCTTTCAAAATATATCCAGGGAAATACACGACAATATCGGCCAGAAACTAACCCTTGCCAAACTGCACCTTAATACGCTTGCATATAACAGTACAGATGAAACCATTTCACGGGTTAATGACTCGATACTTATGATCAGCGAAGCCATCACTGACCTCAGCGATATAAGCCGGAGTATGAACAGCGAGATCCTTTTAAACAATGGCCTGATCAAAGCACTGGAGTTTGAAGCAACACAATTACTAAAATCCGGCAAGTATAAGATAAGTTTCTCTGCAACAGGTAACCCTGTTTTTCTGGATGCCAACACAGAACTGCTTCTCTTTCGTATCGCCCAGGAAGCGGTTGCCAATATTATAAAACATGCCGACGCTACTGTAATAACCATCCTGCTGCACTACGACAATACCTTCCTGACAATGGCAATAACTGATAATGGGAAGGGATTTTGCCTGGATGAAAATCGTTTTGGTACAGGTTTGTCAAACATGAAGAAACGTGCCGATACGCTAAAGGCTGATCTCCAGATCAACAGCTGCCCAAATGAGCGCACACAGATAAAAATTGAAATACCGCTTTATGAAAAAAACAGTCACGTACAAACTGATCCTGGCCGATGACCATATCCTGCTCAGGGATGCCCTGGCCAACCTTATTAATAGCTTTGATGAGTTCAGGGTTATTGCTACTGCAAGCAATGGAGAGGAAGTAAAGTCAGCCATTGGGAATGGCAGCCGGCCCGACATTATTTTGATGGACCTGAATATGCCCCAGTTAGATGGCTATGAAACGGCGCTGTGGTTGCAGGAAAATCACCCGGATATCAAGGTGATAATCCTGACCATGTACGACAGTGAAATAGCCCTTATCCGGCTGCTGCGTACCGGCGTAAATGGCTTTCTTAAAAAGGACATCCATCCTTCCGAATTAAGAAATGCCCTGCTGACGGTATCTGAAGGGGAATACTATTATTCTAACAGAACAACCGGAAAAATCGCCTCTTTATTCCGTAAAAACCAGGAAAAAAAGTCGGCCATAGAGAATGCCATTCTGAGCGATGTGGAGGTTCGGTTTTTAAAACTGGCATGCACCGATATGACCTATAAGGAAATTGCCCATGAAATGCACATGACCCCCCGTAATATTGACAGTTACCGGGATGCGCTATTTGATAAGTTAGATGTTAAAAGCAGGGTGGGACTTGCAATTTATGCTATCAAAAACGGCATTGTAATTCTATAGTTTTATTCTATCAGCTTATTCCGCATACCATACATGATCAACCCGCCGATCGTCTTGGCATCCACCTTGGTTTTCATGTTCTGCCGGATGGTTTCAATGGTACGGGGGCTTAGAAATATGATCTTCGATATCTCTTCCGTTGTCTTGTCCTCGGCCAGTAATTTCAGTATCTTAAGTTCCTTTTCATTGAAGTGAACCGGTGTATTGCTTCCATAATGCTGCCTCACGTTTTTCTTTTGCATCAGCTTACCCATCACCGCTTTATTCACCAGTTCATTAAAGTAAAAATCATCATTCATGCAGGTGAGAATGGCCTCGTATATCTCTTCCGGGTCGGTTGTTTTGGTCAGGTAGGCATTTGCCCCCATTTCCATCATTTTACTGATCATCTGTTGATCATCATACATAGTAAGTACTATGATCTTGATATCTTCGTATTCTTTCCGGATCAGTTGGATTGCATTGATGCCGTCAATTTCGGGCATCCGTATATCCATCAGCAGTACTTCCGGCTTTTTGATGGCTATTTTGTGCATCAAGTCCTTTCCATCCTCTGCTTCCCAAAGCATTTTAAGGTTTTCCTTACCGGCCAGGGCCATTTTAATTCCGTCGCGGAATATTTTGTGGTCGTCGGCTATTGCAATCTTAATGATGTGGTCGTTACGCATGGTATTTTCCTTCGGGGTTAGTATAAAACCACCCCAAGTTACAATTTTCGTGATAATTTGTGAAAACTAGTCAGCAATCCAGCGTAGGCTGGTTTGATAATTCCCTGATTTTCAAAAGAAGCGGGAATTATACCTGGTAAATTTACTACCCTTTTTAATCGTTGATCTACCTGTGGTGGTTGCACAAATACTCATCTGAAAAGTAAATATTACAAAAGAAAAATAGGGCATAAATGCTCTTTTGCAGCCCACCACCAAGAATTACTTTTGTACCAGTTGATTGACATTGGTTCACTACCTGTTTTATATCCAAATATCCAGTAGAAATTAAGAACATTTCCAATTATCCAAGAAGAACCTGTTTGTGCTTGTGTTGCCAGTGTCAATCAACTTACTTTCAAACGCTGCTTAATCTTATTATAATAAGTTGAAATACAACACTTAGGAATTTAAACAAGACTCCCATACAGACACATTAAAATTAAAAACCCCTCATTTAACTGCTTTCCCCGAAAACTTCTTAAAGACCAAAATCAGTATCGTAAACCTCCCATCAGCCAGGTAGTATAATTGCTATGGTAAAGCTACGTTTTACTCCATAGTAATTTTACTATTTTTATTTAGTATATTTACCCGAAGTTTTCAAGTTATTTTACTAACATTTTATTACCAAACTCTTTCTGGCACTGATTTTGACTATTTTTTAACAGAAGTATCCTATGGTAAAGGGGTTGCTAGGGTTTGGCGTTTGAGAGAAGTTTACATCTCAAATTACTTAGAAACCTTAAAAACTAAATTATCATGTACAGCGGAATTATCGATTTACTGGTTGAGTGTTTTGCCTAATTAATAGGCATTAATATTTTTGAATTCAGTAAGCAATGGTTATTTTTGATAAATAATCATTTTTTATCTTACAGAACCTCAAATATATTACTTACGTATCTGAACTGTTACCTTTTTTTCTTTGTCTTATCTTCCTTAAAAGGATGGTAACGAAAGAAAAAAAGGTATTTTTTTTATTCACAATCCTTGTCGCCCTTCTCGTTGTTATAGGATTTTATCTACTTTATATTGCTAAATCTTCCGAAAACTATTATAAAATAGCAAGAATATATACCTTTATTGAATTTACTATACTTGTATACTTCTTTTCATTATACATCAGAAATCACTATATAAAAAAACTTCTCTTATTTTCTCCAATTGCCTTTCTAACTTTTTGCATTTATGATTTTTTCAGGGAAAATGAACCAGGAATCCCCTTCATTCCTGTAAGCGTAGCACATATTACCCTACTATGTATTATTATCTATTACTTTTTTGAGGTAATGCAGGAATCTGTTGTTGAACCCATTTATCAAAGAGCAATTTTCTGGATATCGGTGGCATTCATTATCAACTCATCGGGAAATTTCTTTTTGTTTCTGTATTCTAAAAACAGCTTTAATGATGACGTTTTTAAAAGACAATACACAATAATATATACAACTGTCACGGTACTTAAAAATATTCTTTTATGTATATCTATCCTTATTAAAGAAAACAAGGAAACGTCATCGCTCCATGCACCTTTTGATATAGACCTAGATTCATTTCATCCTATTAAGAACAAACTATAATAGCAAAAACTTACAATGTTTTTTTTACAGGTAAACACAAATTATACTGGAATAAATACGACTTTATTCTTAGGAACACTAGGTATGCTTACCCTTGCTATAGCTATCGTTGGCTTTGTCATTTTTCACCAGCGCAAAGTGATCCGTTATAACAGCCAGTTAAAGAAATTGGAAGAAGAAAAACAGCAAATACTCTTAAATGCCTCCATACGTTTCCAGGAAGAAGAAAGGAACCGCATTGCCGCTGATCTGCACGATGATGCCGGTCCATTACTTGCCACGGCACGCCTCTACTTAAATGAGAACCTGGTCAACCAGGATAAAGCCCAGCAATTGCAAAGTATTTTCAGCGCCAAACAGATACTGGATGATGCCATCCTGCTTATCCGGAACATCAGTCACAGCCTGATGCCCCCTACCCTGAAGAATTTTGGCCTGGAAAGCGCTTCCACCGACCTGTTTCAAAAGATCGGGGCCAGCGGAAGTCTGAATGCCAGCGCCCGTTTTCATGATTACCGAACCCGTCTTAAAGTAGAACAGGAACTGCTCGTTTTCCGGATCATCCAGGAACTGGTGAATAATATACTAAAACATAGTAATGCCGGGTTCATCCACCTCACCCAAAATGTAAGCGGTAAAAAGATGTATTTTCGGATCCACCATGATGGAACCGGTATTGTGCAGGCAGATTTTGAAAAACTGAACCACAGTACGCTTGGGCTGGGTCTGAAAAACATCGCCAGCCGTACCAAAGTACTCAACGGCCGCATTTTCTTTGAGATCGACCCAAGCCACACCTATTATAAGGTAACAATAGAAATACCAAGGGAGCCGGCCATCTAAACTCCGGAATTCAGGCATGATTTTGGACGAATGCATTTTCTTTTCTTAATTTTACCGGACTGCTGAATTTATGAATGAAATAAAAGTAGCTATTGCGGATGACCACAAGATATTCAGGAAAGGAGTAATTCTCTCCATGCGGTCTTATACAAATATCAAGTTCGTAATGGAGGCCGATAACGGGGAAGACCTGCTTGCCAAGATCCCCGAGTCTCAACCCGATGTTATCTTATGCGACCTGAAGATGCCCGTGAAAGACGGCATTGATACCACCAAACTCATCACCAAAAATTTTCCCGGCATACGAGTCATCATTCTTACGATGTACGAGGATGAGCGATTTGTTGGTCACTTAATGGACTGTGGCGCTGCCGGTTACCTCCTTAAAAGCACTGAGCCGGCTGAAATTAAAAAAGCCATTATGGATGTGGTACGGACAGGATTCTACCTTAATCCCTTTGTTAATAAGGTGCTCATCAAGAAGAATTATTCCAAGCAAAAATTCAATCCTTCCCTTACTTCTGAAGTGGTGTTAAGCGAAAGGGAAAAAGAAGTACTTACCCTTGTTTGTATGGAATTTACCGCTGCCGAAATAGCCGCAAAGATGGACATAAGCGCCCGGACAGTGGAAGCGATCAAAGACAGGCTGATGGAACGTTTTGGCGTTAAAAACTCGGTAGGACTTGTATTCTATGCCATGAAGAATTCGCTGATAGATTAATATCTCTCAAAACAACCCGAAGAGCGTAGAATCTATGCTCGTTATTATCTGGCCCAGGTGTTCTTCATTTTCTGCAAATTTATTTTTATCTGCATCAATGATCAACAAGGGCCCTTCTTTGTAATTATCTATCCAGTTATTATAAAACTCATTCAGCTTTTTTAAATAATCCAGGCGGATATTCTCTTCGTACTCCCTGCCCCTTTTCTGAATTTGAGCAACCAATGTGGGAACCGAAGCTTTCAGATAGATGAGAAGATCAGGTGGCTGTACCATGGTCTTCAATGTTTCAAAAAACTTGTAATAGTTATCAAAATCCCGTTTGCTCATCAACCCCATATCGTGCAGGTTGGGAGCAAAGATGTTGGCATCCTCATAAATGGTCCTGTCCTGTATCACCGTTTCTGTGCCACGATGGATCTCCAGCAATTGATTAAGGCGGCTGTTTAAAAAGAATATCTGCAGGTTAAAACTCCAGCGGGGCATGTCCTCATAAAAATCATTCAGGTAGGGATTATGATCTACGTCTTCAAACTGGGGGATCCATTTATAATGCTTGCTCAGCATCTCTGTCAGCGTGGTTTTGCCGGCGCCGATATTCCCGGCCACTGCAATATGTTTTGGTTTTTTTGTCTTTGCCATGCCCTATCCCCTAAAGGGAAATTTTAATTTGTGTGAATCTGATCCAATCTCCATTATTAATGATTGAAAGTATGCAAACTTAGCAATATCACAAATATATTTGCACCCTTTGTTCCCCTTTAGGGGGCAGGGGTCAATAGTACTTTAACCCCATCGCTTCCCTCACCAGCTTCATGGTAGCATGGGCGCTCTTATTGGCTTTTTCGGCCCCCTGTTCCATGATCTGTTTAAGCCTCTTCTCGTCATTTAAAATGGCATCAACCTTGCTTCGTATGGGCCCAATAAAACCAACCATGTCCTCGGCCAGCTGCTTTTTCATATCGCCATAACGGATGCGGCATTGGTTATAATCTTCTTCAAATTTTTTGAATACATCTGCATTGCTTACCAGTTTCATCAGTAAAAAAATGTTCTCAATATAATCCGGCCTGGGCGAATTGGGTTCAGTGGGTCCGCTGTCTGTTTTAGCCTTCATCACTTTCTTTCGTATCATGTCATCCTCATCAGCCAGGTATAGCGTAGCCATC
Organism: Ferruginibacter sp.; assembly: GCA_035328475.1. GTDB lineage: Bacteria > Bacteroidota > Bacteroidia > Chitinophagales > Chitinophagaceae > Ferruginibacter. The sequence continues at coordinate 3,917 of DAOLIP010000052.1, read as the reverse complement.
TGGTTCTCACTCTTACTCATCTTACCTGCCCCGTCAAGGCTAGGAACCTTTATCAGCTCCTGGTTAAAATTAAATGCCTGCGGTTCGGGAAAAACTTCCCCATACCGGTGATTAAAGCGGTTGGCAAAAGTACGGGCCATCTCCAGGTGTTGCTCCTGGTCCTTTCCTACCGGAACATAGCTGGCACGATGCAGAATGATATCTGCAGTCATTAAAACGGGATAGGTCAATAAACCGGCATTTACATTTTGGGGATTAAGCCGTACTTTGTCTTTAAATGTAGTGGTCTTCTCCAATTCACCTTTATAAGCCAGCATATTTAAATAGAGGTAAAGTTCAGCTGTTTCATGAACATGGCTTTGGCAATACAGGGCCACTTTATCCGGATCAAGCCCGCTGGCAATATTTTCAGCCAGTACCCGGTGCACATTTGCTTTAAGTTCTTTCGTATCCGGGTGCGTAGTTAAGGAATGCAGATCGGCCACCATGAAGTAACATTCAAACTCTTCCTGCATCTTTACATAATTGCGGATGGCTCCAAAGTAATTGCCCAGGTGTAAAAAACCGGTGGGACGTATCCCGCTCATTACTATTTCTTTCTTCTTTTCCATAAAACGTTGCTACAGTTTCGGCGTAAACTGCCGGATGGCGAAGATAACGAAAGTCAATAGTCATTGGCCATTGTACCCGCTAAAAAATAAGTGCCGCTTAAATAAAAGCAAATCCGGCAAAGCCAAAACTGCGCTATATTTGTTCAATGGAAGTAAATGACACACTGGTAGATAAGCTGGCCCACCTGGCCCGGTTAAAATTTGATGATAGTGAGAAAGCTGCCATCAAAAATGACCTGCAGAAAATGATAAGCTTTGTTGATAAGCTGAATGAGCTGGATACCACCGGTGTTGAACCCCTGCTGCATATGAGCGATAACATAAACATGCTGAGACCCGATGAAGTAAAGGGAAGCATTTCCCGGGAAGAAGGATTGAAAAATGCAGCCGTTCACGATGAGCAATTCTTTAAAGTTCCAAAGGTTATTAAGAAGTAGTTAATCCGCTTAACCGTTAATTAGAATACACGTACCTGCTAACGGATCAACGAATTAACCAATCAACGAATTAACAGATCAACGAATTAACCAATCATGCAAAGCATCATTCATATTGAGAACATCCGTAAAAGTTACTACCTCGGTAAAAACGAGTTGCAGGTGTTAAAAGGCATTTCACTGGATATTTTTAAGAACGAGTATGTAGCCCTGATGGGACCGAGCGGTTCCGGGAAATCTACCCTGATGAATATTCTCGGATGTCTCGACAGCCCTTCTGCCGGAAATTACTTTTTAAATGGGAAAGATGTAAGCCGCATGCCCGATAATGACCTGGCCGAGGTGCGTAACAAAGAGATCGGTTTCGTTTTTCAGCAATTCAATTTATTACCCAGGCTAACAGCCGCAGAAAACGTAGCCCTCCCGCTTGTGTACGGCGGTATCAACAGGAAAGAAAGACAGGAAAGAGCAATGGACGTATTAAGAAGGGTAAAACTTGATGACCGCAGTCATCATAAGCCAAATGAATTAAGCGGCGGACAGGCACAGCGGGTAGCCATTGCCCGGGCCCTGATTAATAATCCATCGATAATCCTGGCCGATGAGCCCACGGGTAACTTAGATTCAAAAACATCTTACGAGATCATGGAGATACTGAGTAAGATACATACTGAAGGAAATACCGTAATACTGGTTACGCACGAGGAAGATATATCACACTATGCCCACCGGGTCATCAGGTTGAGAGACGGCGTAATTGAAAGCGACAAAGTGAATGAAAACCCGCTGTCTGCTGCGGTTCCTGCCTGATCATTTACCACAGGCAAACTATTACCGATAATTTTTGTTGCTTTACATATAAAACAGGCATCGATCATGGCCATAAAAATATATACCAAAACCGGCGACCTGGGTAAGACCAGCCTGATCGGCGGCACCAAGGTTGCCAAGAACAATATCCGTATTGAAGCCTATGGCACCATTGACGAATTGAATTCTTATATCGGCCTTACCGCCGACCATCTTTTGCACGAACATTCAAAAAACATTCTAAAGGAAATACAGGATCGCCTGTTCACCATCGGGTCTTCCCTTGCCTGTGATCCGGATAAAGAGCCATTATTAAAGATCCCCGACCTGAAAGAAGCCGATATTGAACTACTGGAAAAAGAGATCGATAAAATGAACGAAGAACTGGCACCGATGAGATCGTTCATTCTTCCGGGCGGGCATTCAGCCATTTCTACCGCACATGTTACCCGTTGCGTATGCCGCCGGGCCGAACGGCTTTGTGTGAATATGAAAGAACATGATCTTTTTGTGGAACCCCTGGTGATAAAATACCTCAACCGCCTGAGTGATTATCTTTTTGTACTGGCAAGATATACAGGGCATTTACTGGGAGTGGAAGACATTCCGTGGAAACCGAGAATCAGCTGATTTGATGATGTGCAGATTTCATGATTTGGTGATTGAAAACGATAGCCTACCAATCAGCACATTGACTCATCCTCAAATCATTCTCCCGTCCTTCATATGCAATACCCGGTCGCTCATCTTCGCCAGTTCTTCATTGTGTGTTACAATTAAAAAGGTTTGATCGAATTGATTCCGCAGATCGATGAATAACTGATGCAATTCTCTTGCATTGATACTATCTAAGTTTCCTGTTGGTTCATCAGCCATCACAATGGAGGGGCCGTTTATCAATGCTCTTGCTACTGCCACCCGTTGCTGTTCACCCCCGGAAAGCTGCTGGGGTTTATTTTCCAGCCGTTCGCCCAGCCCTAAAGTTTTCAACAATTCTGTAGCCCTTATTACCACTTCTTTCTTTTTTGTACCGGCAACCCAGCCTGGTATACACACATTTTCCAATGCGGTGAACTCAGGCAATAGATGATGAAACTGGAAAACGAATCCGATATGTTTGTTACGAAAGGCAGCCAGCTTCTTCCCCGAAAGGGTCTCAATATGCTGCCCGTTCATAACGATCTTGCCCGTATCGGCCTGGTCTAAAGTGCCCAAAATGTGCAGCAGCGTGCTTTTACCGGCTCCCGAAGAACCAACGATACTCACCACCTCTCCTTTATTAACAGAAATATCAACTCCCTTCAGCACAGCCAGTTGTCCGTACTGCTTATGAATATTTGTAGCGGTTAACATACTTCGAAAATAGCTAATAATTACAAGTTTCGGCCCCTGGAAAAAAGGCAGGGGTTAATTAGCATTTATGGCAAAATATTTTCCGGGAAAAGCCGTTTAAAAAACACTTTTGGTTATTTCGTACGAACCTATACATTTGCAAAAAATTAAACCCGTTAAGAGATGTTCTGGACCTTAGAATTAGCATCACATCTGGAAGATGCACCCTGGCCTGCCACAAAAGATGAACTCATTGATTATTCGATCCGCAGCGGCGCCCCTATTGAAGTAGTAGAGAACTTACAGGAACTGGAAGATGAGGGAGAGATGTATGAAGGACTGGAAGATATATGGCCCGATTATCCAAGCCAGGAAGATTTCTTCTTTAACGAAGATGAATACTGACCCCCTCTGCCTCCTAAAGAGAGAACGTAGGGTCTGAAAATTTTATAGCCTGATATTATTAAAAAAGTGAGAGCCTTTCAAAAATTGAAAGGCTCTCACTTTTTTATTTTCCTGAATTGTTTAAGATATTGAGCTCCAGGTTCCCCCGTTAGGAGGCGGAAGGGGTTTCCATCTTCTCGATCACCGCTTCGGTAACACCGGTGAAGGAGAATCCTCCATCGTGGAAAAGATTCTGCATCGTAACTTTCCTGGTAAGGTCGCTGAACATCATTACAATGTAGTTGGCACATTCATCAGATGTTGCATTACCCAACGGACTCAT
>DAOLIP010000051.1:0-24730 GCA_035328475.1 Ferruginibacter sp. | reverse complement strand
GCCTACGCCACCAGGCATATTGCCAAGAACCTGGTTGCTGCCGGTTTGTGCGACGAGGTACTGGTGCAGGTTTCTTATGCCATCGGTGTGGCTGAACCTACTTCCATAAATGTAAATACCTACGGCACCGCCAAAATAAAACTCACAGATGGGGAGATCGCTGAAAAAGTGATGAACATGAAATGTTTTGATATGCGCCCCTACTTTATTGAGCAACGTTTAAAACTACGCAATCCCATGTACAGCGAAACGGCTGCCTATGGTCATATGGGACGTACCAATAAGATCGTTGAAAAAACATTTACCTCACCCGACGGTAAAGTGGTAAAAAAGAAAGTGGAATTGTTTACCTGGGAAAAACTGGATGCAGTGAAAGATGTAAAGAAAGTATTTGGATTGAAATAAATCAACTGCTTATATGAAAACCCTCTCAGCCCGGAGAGGGTTTTTTATTTGATTTAAACCTACATTTGAACCGTGAAAAATTTCCGACAGCAACATCACCGGCCTAAAAAAAGCTCTCTCATCGTAGGCCGTAAAGCCATTATTGAAGCCATGCAAACGGGTAAGCAACTGGAACGGATCTACCTGCAGAGCACGGTTCACGGCGAAGTGATCGATGAGATAAAAAAACTGGCCGAACAAACGCAAACCCCCATCAATAAAGTTCCGGTAGAGAAGCTGAACAACTTTAATGTAGGTAATCATGAAGGTTGTGTGGCGCTGATCGCCAAAGTGCAGTACCAGGACCTGCAGGATGTGATCTCCTTTGTAGTGGATAAGGGCGAAACGCCCCTGCTTTTGATCCTGGATGGGGTTACCGACATACGCAATATCGGAGGCATTGCCCGCAGTGCTTACTGCTTTGGGGTGCATGCCATCATCATACCCGATAAGGGAGTAGGGGCACTGAATGAAGATGCCGTGCTTACATCAGCCGGCGCTTTGGAAAAGATAGCCGTATGCCGGGTGAACAGCCTGATGAAAGCGGTTGATGACCTGCATATGAACGGCATTAAGGTATTTGCCAGCGAAATGAAAGCCGCAAAACAGGCCTCCGAAATGATTATGAAGGAACCTTGTGCCCTTGTGATGGGAGGAGAGGAGAAGGGAATTTACCCGGCGCTTTTAAAGATATGCGATGAACAGTTCCGGATACCCATGACGGGTGATTTTGATTCGCTGAATGTTTCGGTGGCCACCGGCATTATTTTATACGAAGCTGCAAAACAACGAATGTAGCGGTCATCGCTTGCTGAAACGAACCCGGTAAGCAATTGCTAATTTTACGTATACATTATTGTTCACTTTTGCATCCGACTTCCATACCTCCTTTACTCCTGTTCTGATCTTTCGAAGTACCGAATGACCGGCTTCTATATTCAACACAAAATTCTTGGCCAGGTACGTATCCAGGTAAAGGCCTAATTGATTCTCATCAATGCGCCAGTAGCCACTTGTATTTCCATACGAATTGGTGATGGCCCTGAAGCTGGCGCCGTAATAGAAGTACTTGTTTATTTTATGCTCATAGGTAAGGTTACCGAGTAATACGCCAAAGAGGTTATTCCGTTCATTTATTTTCCAGTCGATACCCAGCAACGGCATTACAAATATGCCAAACAGGTCGTTGTTGATATACAACCCCAGTTTCCAGGTAAGTTTTTCATTTCTTTTATAGCCGGCAATAAAGGCTCCGCCGATCTGCACAGTAGTTTTTTTACTGATGCCGCTGTCATTCATCCGTGCAATAGCTGTAAGTAAAATGCTCCACTTTGTTTCAGGAATTGACTTTATTAAAGAAACGGGTAACGCAATGCCTGTATGATCCTGCCTGGTATTTTTGTTTACCTGCGACCGCCACTTTTCAAAATAAGGACTGAAGATGAGGGCGTCTTTTTTATTTTTGAACTGTACCGGAAGGTTGGTGCTTACACTGAAGTACTGAAGTTTCAGGTCATTCTTGTTTTGATTGAGCAGGCCTGCATCGGGGCTGATGTTGTATTTCACATGTACAATGTCAAGGAATGGCTGTGCAGCGATCCTGCCCGGAATGATGAATATGAATGCTGCCGGAACCAGCAGGTAAAATAGACTTCTGTTAGTTTTGTTTTTGCTGCATTTAGTTATGCCCAAAATAGCTCTGTTCATTTTCCTTTTATTGTAAGGTGGTGGAAAGCAACTGCGTTTTCAACGCTGTTTGCCCGTTTGGTGATTTTCTTATTTCAACTGTTGAGGCCGATCTCAACGTTTTCATCTGGTGATTGGTAAGCATTCTTTTTATGAACCCGGGCAAAAGATTATTTAAGAAAAGAAATACCTGGTTCACCCTGCCTGGGATGATCACTTCTTTTCTTTTCAATAATCCATCCAGGGAGATGGTAGCCACTTGCTCGGGATCCATGAATGACTGCCGGGTGATCCAGTTGCAGGACTTATTCACCATTATAACAGAAGCATTGGTATTCATACTGCCGGGACAAACCACACTTACATATACCTGTTCGCTTTTTAATTCCCTGCGCAGGCTTTTTGAGAAAAAATAGACAAAGGATTTGGTGGCGCCATACACCTGTTTTTTAGCCAGGAAGAAAAAACTGCAAAGGCTTCCCACATTTAAAATATAGGAAGGTCCGTTCTTTTTCAGCGTATCAATGAACAAGTGGGTAAGCAGGGTAGTGGCCAGGGCATTCAGCTTGATCTGTTTTTGGTAGAAAGAGATGCCTCCTTCGGTGAACAGCATGGTACTTCCTATGCCTGCATTATTGATGAGCATATTAACCGGTAACTGCCGTTCATTGATCTCTGTATAAACATCTATACAATCCTGTTCAATGCACAAGTCTTTTTCGATGGCTACCACATCAACATCATAATTACGTTTAATGAAACCGGCCAGGTAATGCAATTCGGCGCCGGGCAGTGCTACCAGTACCAGGTTCATCTTCCGGGAAGCGCATTCCAACGCCAGGGCTTTGCCAAATCCTTCACTGGCGCCTGTTATGAGGCAGTATTTGGTGTTCATCATAATGTTGTTGTTTTACGTATTGAATGGTTTGCTGAAGCCCGTCTTCTATAGGTGTAACCCGGTATCCCAACCGGCGCACCGCTTTTTCGCAGCTGAATATCTTATTACAAAAGATCTGGCGTACTGCTTTCCTGGTCACAAAGGGTTCTTTGCCGGTAAACTTGAATTGTATCCATTGAGCAAGTGCCCACAGTTGAATAAAGACCTTCGGAACTTCAATGATCCTGGCCCGGGTAGCGGAAAGGCTGCGGATCTTTTTAAAAAGATCCCGGTATGAGATATTCTCTCCACCCAAAATATACTTTTCACCGGCAACGCCTTTTGTCATGGCAAGCACATGTCCTTCCACCACATCATCGATATAACAGTAATTGGCTGCGAGTGTACCCGGCCGGGGGGTGAAGACAGTTCTGCCCTGCACGATTTTTCTTATTTCGGTATTTACACTTACCGGGTGTGTTTCGATGCCGGGCCCGTATACCTTGGATAAGGAAACGATCACTGTGAATAAGCCTTTGGATGCATATTCCGCTACCAGTTTTTCTGCCAGGTGCTTTGTGAACTCATAATCATTATCGAACGAAATGATCCGGGGGTCGGTTTCGCTCATGGGTAAACCCAGCGACGGGCCTATTACGCCGCAGGTACTGGTAAAAAGGAATTTCTTTACGTTATTTTCGAGCGCCTCACTTAAAAGATTCCTTGTTCCTTCCACATTTATCTTTTGAAATAGTGAAGGATCTTTACTGAATAGCTTTACCAGCGCTGCCGTATGATATACTTCTTCGCACCCGTTTATTGCTACTGAGATAGACAGCCTGTCTGTAATATCACCCCCAAACACCCGTATGTTTTTGTGCAGCGGAATATCCGGCGAAGCAATATTCCTTACCAGCACATGAACCTGGTTGCCACGTTGGGCAAGTGATTGTGCCAGGTTGTGGCCAACATAGCCGGTAGCTCCTGTAACAAGTATCTTCATTTGCTGAGTTTTAACCGGGTGAAAAAATGAATGACCGGCGGTAACTCGTACGACAACGACAGGGTAATGTGCAACACCATGGCAGGCCATACCGCATTGCTGCTGATGCACAGACTGCAGAGGATCATTCCAAAAGGTATACAGCCCAGCATTTCTTTTTTATTGGTGAATACATGCAGCAGAACGGTAAGCGATGTGGAAATGATAATGGCTGCAGCAAGGCCGTATCTTGAAGCGATACCAAAGAGCAATACTCCCCGGAAGAATAACTCATACGCGGCGAGGTATACTATCCTTACCGGGAAATATAAACGGATGAAGGTATCCGACAGAACAGGCTTTGTGCTTTTCCTGATATGTATGTATCGTCCGGTGTTTATACCGGTGAATAGCGCCAGGGTAAAAACAATTAAAAATAAGCATGTCCATAAAAAAGAAGGGAAGCCGTTCACAGGCAATATACCTATACCAGCCTGTTTAAACAGCGGGAGTGGTACCAGCCCCAGCCAGAAAATACCTGCAACGTGTAACCAAAGCAGGTTAACACCATTTAATGCTGCCTCGCCGTTCGCATTGAACAAACGATTGCTTTTATTCAGGTTGCCCGTCCAGGTAACCACAAATACCATGGAATAGCAAAGCGCATAAACCGTTGTCGTATCCAGGTTATTCATTGTTTTCTGTTAATTAAGGATCAAGTATTATCTCGGCTGAATAAAAAGTATGATTGATCTTTACCCGGGTGCATACTCCCTTGCTGTAATAAAAACAATTGCTGTTGCCGTTCGGAAGCCGCACTTTGTAGCCACCATCACTGGTTCTTTCAATATCGGCAAAGTATTGCTGGTTATCGCAGTACACTTTCTTGAATGAAACGGGTTCCTGGAAGTAAAGACACAGGAGGTTGAAACTGACAATGCCAATATCTATTTTTTTGTTGGCATTATTCTCAGTCACTTCATAGCCATTGCCTGTCAGCCGGGTTTGCTTGTTCACGCTCAGTTTGCCGTTTGACCGGTGTTGCTGGCTGGAATAAACCAGTTTTCCATCAAAGAAATAGGCCGATTCAAAAACGGAGGCAGTAAGCAGTACAAGCATCCGGAATTTTATTCCCGAATTCAGGAACATCCGGCAGTAATCTCCTTCGTTGTACCGTTCCAGTTTCAGCCAGCCAATATCATTGCCGTTGCGAACCACTTTATAATTCCTTGCCTGGCTTTTACAGTCTGGTACTGCACAGCAGAGTACGAATACCGTCAACAACACCGGAATGGCTTTTAAATTCCGGAAGCAGGCATGCAGGCCCGGGTCATCCGACGTTAGCCATCCGTTCTTTGTTATTGATTGCCGCTGTGTCATGTGATTTATTTACCGATGGGGATGAATACAGAAAGGCCTGTTATGTTTCCTGGTTTTACGGGTATGCCAAATCCTGTCTTCTGGCTGCTGAGCATCATCCTGGCTTTATGCCTGTATGAACTTGCCATGATCATAAAAGGGATGCTGACTATTCCGGAAACAGCGCCAACAACCGTTAATACGCCGGCAGTGGAAGACCCTTCGTCATTGGTTGCATAGTCGCCATTGGCAACAAGCAGGCCGATGCCGGAAAGTATAATACCTCCGCCCAATGTTGCCCAGCCCACAGTTCGGTGATTTCTGGCCTTTTTCATATAAAATTCATAATCTTTTTCCGGGGCATTGCTGTATGGGCCGTTCTCAAAAAGATTAACAGATCCGATACGGTCTTTTTTTGCAAGCAATTGATCGGAGGATGTGTTTTGTGCATTTACTGTCCAAACTGCTGACAGAAGGACAAAGCCGGTGATGATCATCTTTTTCATATTGGTGAGTTTTATGGTTCAATGAATAATTCTGAAAACCGGCATCTTATCCATGCCTCAGCAGCAGAGATGTTTTTATTGAATTCAATGTCCTGGTCTCTCTTTTAACGATACCTGTTCCTTTTACCCAGTAAAATGCTGTTGCCAGGTAATTCACATCAGAGGGTGGCCGTCCGTTTGTTGCGAAGAACCTGTACACATTGTAATAGGCATTTCCTTCAATGGCCAGCACGTCTATTTTGGTGAATTGCATTGCTCCCGAAGAGGTAAAGGGGCACCAAAAGGAAGGGAGCAATGTGGACACATCGGAAAAACTGAAATCAGAGTCAATAAAACTGAGCATGTTTTTATAGTCAGAATCACAACCGACGAACCCTTTATACCAGGTATGGATTCCCGTTGCGGTGAAATTGGTTAGCGTCAGCGAGTATGTTTGGTAAAAATAACCCGGCGTGTTTGATGTTGCCTGAACAAAGGGAGCGGAAAGGTAGCTCTCTGTAACAACTACTGAATCCAATGAACCGGTAGCAGAATCTTTGTAGATAAAGTAACGGTAAGCCGGGAGCTGAATAAAAGATATAGCCGTGGTATCAAAACTGTTGCTGTATATCCTTACTCCGCCCCAGTCGAAGTCACTTAAATCCAATCCTCCTCCGTCCACTTCAATTTTTGCACATGAGGTAAATATTAGGACAATTGCTGCCAGCAGGTAAAAAATGTTCTTTTTCATGATTATTTATTTTAGAATGATGCATTCTTTGTTTACGATCCAAAACTATCCCGGTACCATCCCTGTTCCTAATTGATAAATGCCGGTATCAATTCCAAATCCGTGATTGCTGCCTTTTGTTACCCCATAGTGGTGGCCCCTTTGTTCTTTTTGCAAAAAATGCAAACATATTATTGTAGTTTGGGGGCAGATAAGATAAATTGGGGAGCGATTTGCATTTATTACCAAACTTTCTGTATGGAGTCAAGCAATTCACAGTTACAGTTTTTCCAGCACATCAAGTCCATTTTACCCGATCATATCTCTTTTGTGGATGAGATCCCCGGTTTGCTCGATATCAGCAACGACAGTGCTTATCGCCGCATACGGGGCGAAAAGCATATCAGCCTGGATGAGATGCAGAAGCTGGCCAGCCACTTTAAAATATCCATCGACCAGTTCCTTCACCTTCAGTCAGACTCTTATATTTTCTCCGGCGACCTGGCGGGTCCCGGGCAGCAGGTATTTGAAAGATGGATGGAGAGCGTGCTGAAACAACTTACCATCATCAGCAGTTTTTCGCACCGGCACCTGTATTACCTGGCCAAGGATATTCCCATTATGGACCAGTTCATGATACCGGAATTGCTGGCCTTTAAATCATTCTTGTGGCGCAGGTCGATCCTGCAGTATGATGACCTGCGGGGCTTGAAATTTTCATTGAAGGATGCAGTTCCCGGTCACCAGGAAATGGCAAAAAAGATCGTGGATGTATACCTGAAAGTACCTACCACCGAAATATGGAACCTGGAGAGTATAAACAGTACCATCCGGCAGATTGAATTTTACCGGGAGGCCAATATGTTTGAAACGGAGGATGAAGTAAAAAAGGTATACCTGGGTTTGCTCAGGTTACTCAATCACCTGGAGCAACAGGCAGAGACCGGTCTTAAGTTCCGGCCAGGCGATTCTCCCGCCACGGCCACTTCAGAATACCAGCTGTTCTGGAACGACCTGGTAACGGCAGATAATACCCTGCTTGCCGAACTGGACCTGAAAAAAATAACCTTCCTGAATCACAGTGTGATCAATTTTATTCATACCACCGATATCAGGTTCAATACTTTCATGCATGATAATATGCAGAACCTCGTAAAACGTTCTACGCAGTTAAGTAAGGTAGGAGAAAAAGAACGGTACCAGTTTTTCAACCGCCTGCGAGACAAAATGAAATTGGCAGCCCGTCTTTAGTTATTTTTGTACAATGAATCAGCAACCGGTGAAGTTAATTGAATGCCCCCGTGATGCCATGCAGGGATGGGCGCATTTTATTCCAACAGAAAGAAAGATCGAATACATCAACGCCTTGCTAAAGGTTGGATTTGATACCATCGACTTTGGCAGTTTTGTTTCGCCAAAGGCCATACCGCAGATGGCGGATACAAAGCAGGTAATTGGTAATTTGGAATTGGGAAACAGTTCTTCAAAATTACTGGCCATCATTGCCAATGAAAGAGGGGCGCAGGAGGCGGTTGTTTATGATGCGATCAGTTATCTCGGTTTTCCCTTCTCCGTTTCGGAAACGTTCCAGAAACGCAATACCAATTCAGGCATCATTGAATCATTGGCAAGGGTGGAAGAGATCCAGAACCTCTGTATCAAAAATAAAAAAGAACTGGTGGTTTATATTTCCATGGGCTTTGGAAATCCTTATGGCGATGTATATAATGAAGAGATCGTGTTCAACTGGGTGAATAAACTGGTATCTATGGATATCGGAATAATTTCATTGGCCGATACAGTGGGCCTGGCAACGGCCGGCCAGGTGAAACGGGTAACGAAATACCTGGTTGATTCCTTGCCCGGAACAGAGATCGGTGTTCACCTGCATTCAACAGCTGTTAACTGGAAAGAAAAAGTGGATGCTGCCTTAGCTGCCGGTTGCCGCCGGTTTGATGGAGCGCTGAAAGGGATTGGCGGCTGCCCCATGGCCGATGACGAACTGGTGGGCAATATGGATACCGAACTGATGATCCCTTACTTTGAAGAACTGGGGTTATTAAATAATTTAGATAAAGAGGATTTACGAAAGTGCAGTATGCTTGCATCGGAAATATTCGTGTAATTAGTTTAATTCGAGTTATGGATTTTCACCTGGAATTTACTCCCAAACCATTTGATGTAAAGATCAATCACCGGCATAATTTATTGCTGGTAGGCTCCTGCTTTACCGAACAGATCGGCGCTAAACTTTTGGCTCATAAATTTTCTGTGCTTGATAATCCAAACGGTATCTTATTTAACCCGGTTAGCATTGCCCGGTCGGTTGCATCATATATAGAGAACAAACAATACAAAAAAGAAGACCTGTTTTACCAGAACGAATGCTGGAACAGCTGGGAGCACCACAGCCGCTTTTCGCACCCCGATGCAGATACCTGTTTGCATCTGATCAATGATTCGCAGCAGCAAGCACATTCTTTTTTAAAAAGCACAGATTGGTTACTGGTAACGCTGGGTTCGGCATTTGTGTATGAAACCTCACCCCTGACCCCTCTCCTGGAGGAGAGGGGGATGAAGGCAGTGGTGGTGGCCAATTGCCACAAAGTGCCTACCGATAAATTCAATAAACGGTTGCTGGCAGCTGATGAAGTAAGCAATGCCCTGCAGGCAATGATTGAAAAGGTAATTGCTTTTAACCCAGGGCTTAAAATTATTTTTACCATCAGCCCTGTGCGGCACCTGCGGGATGGGTTTGTGGAGAATAACCGGAGTAAAGCAACCCTTATACATGCCGTTCATCAGTTACTGGAAAAAAACAACAGTTGTTTTTATTTTCCAGCTTACGAACTCATCATTGATGATCTGCGTGATTATCGCTTTTATGCCGAAGATATGGTTCATCCCAACTATGCCGCCACCAATTATGTGTGGCAAAAATTCATCACCGCCTGTATTGATGAACCCTCGCAGCAACTGATGAAAGAGATCGCCGTGATCGTTGCAGCAAAGAACCACAAGCCTTTTAATCCCACATCGGAGCAACATAAAAAATTCCTGCAAACCAACCTGGCTAAAGTAAAAAAGCTTGCAGAAGAACATTCCTATATCAATTTTAAAGAAGAAGCAGCATTTTTTGGACAGCAATAATCTTATTGCTGAAATGCGCTTATGAAAAAAATATTCTTCTTATTCTTCCTGCTTATTCCTTTAAGTACCCTTGCTCAAAAAACCTACCGGCATTCTCCTGTATTGCAAAAAGGATGGTATATCAGTTTTAACCCTCATTCTTTTCTTGAACCAGAACAAGGCGCTGTTGGTTTGGGCATCGGTTACCGGGTGAGCAAAAGAATAGAGTTATGGACAGAGCTGAATTACCTGTACCGGGGATTTGTGTGGGATGGAAATAGCTCCAGGCCATTGAAAGGTATACGCAGCATCACCTCGCTTAAATATTATTACAATAACAAGCATGGTTTCTTTGTAGGAGCCGAATTCAGGATAAAGAATTATTCATTCACAGATAAGAATACCTTCATCAACAAACAAACCAGCGACACGCTTTCTGGGTTTCAATACAAGGCTGCTCATACCTTGATAGGCGGAGGCGTATTCTGGGGCAAACGTTTTAAACTGACCGCCAACGGAAAATTTGAACTGGAAGGAAACCTGGGCATCGGTGTTAAACAAAGAATAATAAAAAGAAAGGGGGTACCCCCAGGGTATGCGTTGGATGAATATATTTATGTACACAGGATGAACCCGGTACCTGATAATGATGTTGAGCAAACCCTGCCATACTTCCCGGCTATCGTGCGGTTCATCTATCATTTATAGGTCAATGGATGCGGTCGCCCCGCAGTTCCATCTCTTTCATGATCTCTTTCTCATACTTCAGCCAATCGGCCCATCTTTTCCGTACAGTCTTCTTATCAATATAATGTTCGGCCAGGTTGATGAATAGGGTATAGTGCCCGGCCTCGCTTTCCATAAAACGGCGGTAAAAATTGCGCAGGTATTTATCATCCAGTCCCTCACTCAATCGTTTAAAACGTTCGCAGCTTCTTGCTTCAATCAATGCCATGGTCAGCAACTGGTCTAAGAACCGTTCATCGGGATGCCCGCCTTTTCGCTGAAACTCCAGCAGTTTGTTTACATAAACATCTTTACGCTGTTTACCCAATGACAGTTTTCGTTTATGAAGTTCGGCCAGCACCTGCCTGAAATGTCCCCACTCTTCGGTAACAATGGGGCTTAGTTCTTTTACCATCTTTTCTTTATCGGAATACCGTTGTATCAGGCTGATACAGGTGGTTGCCGCTTTTTGCTCACAATAGGCATGGTCGGTCAGAATTTCTTCCAGCTGCAGTTCCGTAAGGTCAACCCACCGCGGATCGGTGGGTAATTTGAGGCCCAGTATATTTTTGGTGTCGATACTTAGTTCTTCCATTGCACAAAAATAAAGCTGCCCCGGCAACGGGGCAACTTTTTACTTAAAACCTCGAAACCACTAAAAGATTGGTTGGTACAAAGATGAAGCCTGTAATAATACGCAACAATACCACTTTAGTAGTATATGGCTTCTATTCTTTGGTTATGGAGAATACCGCTTCGCCTGTTACAGCGGGGCTTAATCCCACCGTACCCGCCATAATATTGGAAGTACCGGTATACCTGGCCGACATGGTATAGATAGCGCTGGATCCCACATAGCTATAGCTGGCTTTAACGCTGTCTGCCACCAGTATCCAGGTGCCGTTGGCCACATCGGGTATAAGCGAATTATTGGCATGTACCACCAGCGCTCCTCCGGATTTAAAAGTTAGTGCAAAATAATTGGCCGGCCCCCCGGCTCCGTTAGTATAGGTGCCGGTCCATTTTCCATCTAAACTTACATTGACAGGGTTGGCTGGCTGGGTATCGGATTTGCTGCAGGATACTGAAATGACCATTACAGCCAAAGCAAGGAACGGAAGAAATAGTTTCTTTTTCATAGTTGTTATCATTTAGTAAGTGAAAGATCCGGATGTACGGTTTTCAATGGCAAACATCATACCACCAGCAGGGATAGGGGGCTGTTTTAACATAGGGTGTAAAACTAGTGCCCTGTTACCGGCAACATTGTACAGGAATACGTTAGTTTTTAGTATTTTACAGCAAATAATATTCTTCTATGAGAATTGTTCCCTTTCTGATCAGTGCAGCAGTAACCATCGCGTTGGTTTATGCATTAAACGTTAGCTGGAGATTAGGCGGAAAAGATGCACCGCCATTCGGAACATTCTTAAGTCCGCAGCACGGCTTCTGGCAAAATGCCGAACCGGTTAATGAAGCTATTTCTGCCGATCTTAAATTTCCGCAATTAGCCGGCAAAGTGGATGTGTATTTTGATGATCGGCTGGTACCGCACATTTTTGCCGAGCAGGAAAACGATGCCTACTTTGTTCAGGGTTTTCTGCACGCCAAATTCCGTTTGTGGCAGATGGAACTGCAGACATTTGCTGCCGGGGGAAGGGCCAGTGAAATTCTTGGTGCAAAAGGATTGGAACACGACCGGGAATTCAGAAGGCTGGGAATGGTTTATGCCGCCGAGATCGCTTTGCAGGAAATGGAAAAAGATCCCGTGATCAATTCGCAGTGCGATGCCTATACCAATGGCGTGAATGCATATATAGAAACACTAACAGAAAGCAGCCTGCCACTGGAATATAAACTGATCGGGTATAAACCGGAGAAATGGACCAAACTGAAAACCTGTTTGTTCTTAAAGTATATGAGTTACGACCTGGCCGCCAGGGATAATGATTTTGAGATGACCAATGTAAAAAGTTATTTCGGCACCGGCGATTTTGCAAAACTGTTTCCATCATTACAGGATTCACTCGACCCCATCATTCCCAAAGGAACTCCGTTTGAGAAACAAAAAGTATTCCCGGTGGCACCTGCTGGTGCCGATTCTGTTTATATGAATAACAAAGACCTGGCTGTAGTTGAAACCAGCAAACCCGACCGGGATAACGGCAGTAACAACTGGGCCGTAGCCGGCAGCAAAACAAAAAGCGGTGCACCCATTTTGTGCAACGATCCTCACCTGGGATTAAATCTTCCGTCGCTTTGGTACGAAGTGCAGATATCAACCCCTTCATTCAATGCCTATGGCGTAAGTTTTCCCGGGGCGCCGGGTGTTATCATCGGGTTTAATGATAGCTGCGCTTTTGGTTTTACCAATGGCGGGCGTGATGTACGGGATTACTATGAGATAAAATTCAAAGACGATAGCCGGCAGGAATATTCATTCAATGGCCAGTGGCAAAAAACAAAATTCCGGATCGATACCATTAAGATAAAAGGGGCGAAGGATTTTATTGATTCTGTTGCATACGTACAGCTGGGAGCCGACTGGTGCCCGGTTATGTTTGATAAGTCTTTCAGTGGGGGCAGAAGCACCAACAATAAATATTATGCCGTTCGCTGGAAAGCGCATGATGCCAGCAATGAGCTTCGCATATTCAATATGCTGAATCACGCAAAGAATTATACAGATTACCAGGCCGCCGTTACCAACCTGCATACACCGGGACAGAATTGTGTATTTGCCAGTAAGGCTGGTGATATTGCTATCCGCACACAGGGCGAGTGGCCTGCCAAATGGAAAGGCCAGGGCGATTTTGTAATGCCCGGTACCGATACCGGTTATCTATGGCAGGGTATGATACCGCAGGATGAAGTGCCTTTTCAATACAATCCCGAAAGAGGTTTTGTAAGCAGTGCCAACCAAAAACCGGTTGACGACAGTACCTATCATTATTACCTGGGAAAGGAATACCCGCTTTACCGGGGGATCAGCATTAACAGGCGATTGAACGGCATGAGCAATATCACCCCGCAGGATATGATGACGCTGCAAACAGACAACCTGGATATGAGTGCTGTAATGATGAAGCCCCTCATCATTGCCAATATGAAAGAAAATGAACTGGATGCAGCAGGAAAAAAATATTTTGAGATATTCAAGATATGGGATTCGAGGAATGAAGTGGGTGCAACAGGCCCCACTGTGTATGAGAACTTCTGGAAGAATTTTGAGAAAGTGGTGTTTGATGACGAATATGCCAAAGCGCCCAAGGTAAATATCCGGCCCTTTGTAAGCACGTTGATAGAAGGGATATTAAAAGATTCCACCTATAAATTCCTGGATGATATTTCCACAACGCAAACAGAAACACTGGCAGATGATATCACCGCTGCATTTAAGAAAGCGGTACCGCAATTGCAAAAACTGGAAGCAGAAGGAAAACTGGAATGGGAAAAAAATAAAGCCACCCGTATCAATCACCTGGCAAAACTGGCGCCGTTCAGCCGGATGAATTTACCCATTGGTGGCGGAACACAGTGCATCAATGCCACCAAGGTTGATCATGGCCCAAGCTGGAGAATGGTGATAAGCCTTACCGAAAAAACGGAAGCCTATGGGGTTTATCCCGGCGGACAAAGCGGCAACCCCGGCAGTAAATACTACGACAGTTTTGTGGATCAGTGGGCCGCCGGTAAATATTATTCACTGTGGATGATGAGGAAGGAAGAAACAGGAGATAAGAGAGTAACATCAAAAATAACATTCAGTAAATGATGCGTTGATTAGATGATGTGCCGATTTGGTGATGAAGCAACCTCTAATTGTCACTTTGTCTAATCATCAAATCACTAAATCATCAAATCACCAAATTTTCAAATCAGCATTATGAAGTTCATCGTTTCTTTATTACTAACCGCCATATTAAGTTTTGCCGCCTGTTTGTTTCTTCCCTGGTGGAGTATAGCCCTTGCTGCTTTTTTAGTGGCAGCGGTCATTCCCCAGAAACCGGGTAAAGCATTCTTTGCAGGCTTCCTGGCTCTTTTCTTTTTATGGGGAGCGTTAAGTTTCTGGATCAGCAGTGCCAATGAACATATACTGTCGCATAAAGTTTCCATGCTGATGCTGAATATGGATAGTCCGTACCTGCTCATGCTGGCTACAGCGGTCATTGGAGCACTGGTGGCAGGTTTAGCAGCATTGACCGGAAGCTTTCTGCGCAAGAGGCGGTCATAGAATATCTCATTATTTAATTTTAGTGTTTCGGTAACAAAATGCCTTTTACTTTTGTTATCACTCAAAACTGAATATGCCCAGAGTTTTCCTGTTGTTTTTTTTACTTGCATCCGTCCCTGCTTCTGCTCAAAAAATTTACGGTACCGTTTTTTCAGATAAAGGCGACCTGTTGCCTTATGCTTCCATCACCATCAAAGGAACCTCTATTGGCGCCAGTGCAAACGATAAGGCCAAATTCTCTTTCACAGTTTCACCGGGAACATATACCGTGGTATGTCAGCACATTGGTTATGGCAAACAGGAAAAAAATATTACGGTTTCCAAAGGCGAACAGGAAATAACATTCATCTTATCCAACCAGCAACTGGAAATGGCCGAAGTGGTGATAAAAAAAGGAGAAGATCCTGCCTATGCCATCATCCGGCAGGCCATTAACAAAAGACCATACTACAACCAGCAGGTAAAGGGGTTTGAATGTGATCTCTATGCAAAAGACATGTTGAAACTCCGGAACCTTCCCAAAAAAATACTGGGGCGCAAAATTTCGGAACAAGACAGGGAAGACATGGGCGTTGATTCAACCGGCAGGGGGATCATATACCTGTCGGAATCTGTTTCTAAAATATACAGCCAGCTCCCCGGTAAAATGAAAGTGGAAGTGATCAGCAGCCGGGTGAGCGGCAGCGATGGTTTTGGGTTTACGTTTCCAACCTTTATCAGCTTTTACCAGAACAATGTTTCCATTTTTTTGAACCAGCTGAACCCGAGGGGTTTTGTTTCGCCCATAGCCGATGCCGCATTGAGCATGTACCGCTACAAATTTTTGGGCAGTTTTTATGAAGATGGCAAAGAGATAAACAGCATACAGGTGATACCACGCCGGACCTATGAACCGGTGTTCTCCGGCGTTATCAATATAACCGATGGCGACTGGCGCATACACAGTTTAGACCTGCGGCTTACCAAAACATCGCAGCTTGAAATTGTAGATACACTCCAGATAACACAGATACATGTACCCGTGGGTAATGATGTATGGCGGGTAAAGAACCAGCTGATCCATTTCAGCTTTAAACAATTCGGAATCGATGCCATAGGCAATTTCGTTTCTGTTTATTCAAACTACCTCATCAACCCGGTATTTGCTAAGAACCGTTTCAATAATGTGATCGTTCGCTACGACACGGCCGTAAATAAACGATCGAAGGAATACTGGGACACCATCCGGCCTGTTCCGCTTGAGCGGGAAGAGAGACTGGATTACGAAGTGAAGGACAGTCTTTTTGAAGTGCGTAAGGATTCCTTGCTCAGCCAGTCATCCATTGATTCACTCAAAAAGAAACAAGGCAGGCTGAAGCCGCTGAATATTTTCTGGAAGGGAATTCAGCGAACACACTACAGCAAAACAAATACCTTCCGCTGGGGCATCGAGTCGCTGATAAAAGGACTGGAGTATAATACCGTGGAAGGAATAGTAATGAACGTGAATGCGTATTACGACAAGTACATTGAAAAATGGAAGACCAATTTATCGTTTGAGCCCAATCTGCGCTATGGGTTCAGCAACACACACCTGAATGCGTGGGCCACCTTGCGTTTGCGCACGAGGGATTGGGAGGCCGATAAAAAAATAAAACGGCAAACCTGGGAGTTCAGCGGGGGTAAGCGGGTAAGCCAGTTCAATAAACAAAGCCAGGTATTGCCCTTAACCAATGCCATCAATACCTTGTTCTGGGGCGATAACTTTATGAAGATATACGAGAACTATTTTGTTTCCGTTGGTTTCAGCAAGCG
Source organism: Ferruginibacter sp. (assembly GCA_035328475.1). GTDB lineage: Bacteria > Bacteroidota > Bacteroidia > Chitinophagales > Chitinophagaceae > Ferruginibacter. Next base: position 8,284 of record DAOLIP010000051.1, on the reverse strand, counting down.
ATACGAAAGCGGTTTCCGCTTTGCGGTGAATGCGTTGTACGAAGACAGGATACCATTGGAGAACACAACTACCTTCACTTTTTTTAAAGGCGATTCGGGCCGCATTACACCCAACTACCCGGTGGAACGGATACCGGCGCAGTTCACACCCAACCAGGCGGTGGTGCTGAGCATTGATATGAGTTTCAGGCCCGGGCAGCAGTATATACAATATCCCAACCGAAAGATGTCGCTGGGTTCAAAATACCCAACCTTCAGTTTGAATTATACCAAGGGCATAAAGAATATCTTGGGCAGCGATGCCAACTTTGATAAGTGGCGCTTCAGTGTGGCCGATGGCGTTAATTTAAAACTGGCAGGTACCTTCCGGTATAAGATCGGAATTGGGGGCTTTCTTAATGACCGGTCTGTTTCCATACAGGATTACCAGCACTTCAACGGCAACCGTTCTACCGCAGCCAGCGAGTATGTGAACAGTTTTCAACTGGCTTCCTATTACCTCAACAGTACTACTGAACCCTTTTATAGTTTCGGGCATATCGAACATCACTTCAATGGACTGATCACCAATAAAATTCCGCTCTTCAAAAGATTGAACTGGAACCTGGTGGCAGGCAGCAATGCTTTTTATGTGAACCGCCGCAGTTATTTTGTAGAAGGTTTTGTGGGACTGGAAAATATCCTGAAGATATTTAGGGTGGAATACGTGATGGGATACAGTAATGATAAAGGGATCAGGGGAGAAGTGCGGATAGGCACCGGGGGCCTGCTGGGTAATTCTGTACGGGCCAATGCACAGCCGGGCAGAAGGAATGGAAGCCTGAGTATCGGGTTATAATAATAAACTCCATTGCTGCCATGATGAAAATCATATGGCCATTCACTTAAAATAGTCCCTGCCATTAATTATATTTGTACCCGAATTTGGTTTGCCCTGCAAGCATCCAATCCTTGTCCTGAGCGAAAGCGAAGGATCTCACAGATTTCTTTCATCGATCAGACGAATGCGTCAGACCGGGTGAAAGATCAAATTAAAAACTATGGCAGTATTACATAACCGGGTTTCCCAGGCGGAGCTGAAAAAATTATTGTACGCCGAAACCGAACACCGCACCACCATCTCTTTTTATCAGTATTTTCCTGTTGCCGATCCCAAACAATTCAGGGATGACATGTACAAAGCATTGAATGCGCTGAAAGTATTCGGCCGCATATACATTGCCCACGAAGGCATCAATGCGCAGATCAGCGTACCGGACAGTAATGTGGATGCATTCCGGGATTACCTGTATTCCATTCCTGCGCTGAACGGGTTACGATTGAATATTGCGGTGGATGACGACGGCAGATCCTTTTGGGTATTGAAAATAAAAGTGCGGCAGAAGATCGTGGCCGATGGGATCAACGATCCTGCATTCAGCATGGAGAACAAAGGCCGTTATGTAAATGCAGAACAGATGAATGAACTGCTGAAAGAAGACGATACGATCGTGATAGACATGCGCAATCATTACGAATACGAAGTGGGGCATTTTGATAAAGCCATTGAAATACCCAGTGATACCTTCCGGGAACAGTTGCCCATGGCCGTGGATATGATGAAGGAGAATAAAGACAAGAACATCATCATGTACTGTACCGGCGGCATCCGTTGCGAAAAGGCCAGCGCCTATATGCTGCACAACGGATTTAAAAATGTGTTTCACCTCGAAGGCGGTATCATCAACTATGCCCGGCAGGCAAAGGAAAAAGGACTGGAAACGAAATTCATCGGTAAGAATTTTGTGTTCGACGACAGGCTGGGAGAGCGCATCACCGAAGACATCATTGCCAAATGTCACCAGTGCGGTAAGCCGGCAGATACGCATACCAACTGTAAGAACGATGGTTGTCACTTATTGTTTATCCAATGTGCCGAATGTGCTGCTAAATACGATGGCTGCTGCAGTACCGGATGCCAAACGATTCATAATATGCCCATTGAAGAACAGAAAGAATTACGCAAGGGTATTGATAAGGGGATGATGGTATTCAACAAAAGCAAAAAACGACTGCGGCCAAGGCTTGGAGAAAGATCACAGTAAGTTCAGTACTTATAAAATTCTTTCATCCGGGTAAGCAGCGCTTCTTTTTTCCGCCGGCTTACTTCCACTTCTGTTCCGTTGGAAAGCACCAGCATTCCCCCTTCGCCGCGGATGTATTCTTTAACATGCAGCAGGTTGATGAGATATGATTTGTGAATGCGGATGAAGCCGGCATCCGATAACAGGTCTTCGTATACATGAATGGTTTTTGCCGAACAGATCATATGTTTATCGGTAAAATAAAAATTGGTATAGCTGCCGGTGGCTTCGCAGTAAAGGATATCCTTCAGGTCTACCACCTGGAAACCTTTTACCGAAGGAATGCAAAGTTTCATTTCCTGCGGCACATGTGTTTTTTGCAGGTTATGCAGAAATGCGGTTACATTATTATTGGTTGATTTAAGGGCAATACGCTGACCGGCACGCCGCACGGCATCCAGCAGCAGGTCTTCATCAATGGGCTTCATCAGGTAATCCACGGCACTGTAATGAAAAGCCTGCAACGTGTATTCATTGTGTGCTGTAACAAAAATGATCTCAAAGTGAATGCTGTCCATTTCGGCGAGCAGGTCAAAGCTGCTTTTTCGGGGTAATGAAATATCGAGGAACAGCAGTTGTGGTTCCAGCAGTTCTATCTTTTCTTTTGCAGTTTCCGCATCGGGACATTCGGCAATGATCTTGATCTCCGGACAGTATTCCTGCAATAATTTTTTAAGGGTATTGATCCCTCTTGGCTCATCGTCAACTAAAATTGTTCTTATCATCGCCATTTGTTTAAATATTAAAACGAAGTATCACTAAAGTGCCGCTGCTTTTGTTCTCCGTTAGTTCCAACCGGTCAATGATCTGCAGCGAACTGTTCATATTGTATTTTTCATTCAGCACATTCAGCCGTTCCTGCACGCTTTCTATCCCCAATGAACGATGTGTCGGCTGCCGGCCCGCTTTATCCTTCATCGATTGCCGGATACCGATGCCGTTGTCCTCGATCTCACAAACCAATTGGTTACCCGATTTGTAAAACCGGATATACAGGTTCTTTTCTCCCGGCTGGTTACGCAGCCCGTGCCAGATGGCATTTTCCACCATGGGCTGTATCAGCATGGGCACCATGCGTATGTCATCGGGCAGGTCTTCATCCACATCAATGCGGTAATTGAAGTGGTCGAACCGGATCTTTTCCATGTCGAGGTATTGCTGCAGGTGATCGATGCATTGACGTACGGATATGAATGTTTGCCTCGACTGATCAAGATTGGTTCTTATCAGTTGTGCAAACTTACTGAGGTAACGGCTGGCCTGTTGCTTTTCATCCTGCAGTATCATTTCCTTGATGCTGTTGAGCGAATTGAAAATGAAATGCGGATTCATTTGGGTATGCAGCCCTTTTATTTCCAGTTCGGCCAGCTGCCTGTCGATATTCGCTTTTTGACGCACAGACCGGATGCGGTACCGGTACAATAAATATAAGGCCGACAGGATGAATAATGCTGCCAGTATGATGAACCAGACCCTTTGCCAGAAGGGAGGACGTATGATGATATTGATCTCCTTCACCTGCTCAGGCCAGCTGTTATTCTTTATGAACACTTTCAGTTGCAACCGGTGATCGCCCGGCGAAAGATTGCTGAAGATGATGCTTCGCTGTGCCCCGGCCTGCTGCCATGGCTCGTTGCCGTTTCGTACAAAACGGTAAGCGAACTGCTGCTGGTATGCGTCTTCAAAATTGATGGCAGACAGGTTTATCACGAGGTTATTGTGTTTATAAGAAAGTTCTACTTTATCAGCCGGGTGGGAGATGCTGTCCATGCCGGATGTAATAATGCGCTCAATAAAAAATTCCGGGGGCGAACTGTTCTTTGAAAGTTCATCCGGGTTGAAACGTACAATAGTATTATTAAAGCCGCCGTACAATTGTGCATGTGCAGAATCATAATAAAATGAATAAGAAGTGAACGGATCGGCCGGCATATTATCGGCAATGCCAAAGGAAGATATTTTTTTTGTCAGCAGGTCGTAGCTGGCCAGGCCGCTTTCGGTTCCCATCCATACTTTATTCTTATGCAGGTAAACAGCCCGTACATTATTATCAGGCAACCCGTTGCTGCGGGTAAGCTGTTCGTATTTTTTCTGACTGGGATCATATATGATGAGACCGTTCTCGGGCAAACCAAAATACATTTTTCCTTTTTGATCAAACACTAAACTTAATGCTTCCCTGCGGGGTGTTTTAATAAAAGGGAAAGAATCCAGCAACCGGTCAAATTGCTGCAACCGGTAATTAAAGCGGCTGATGCCATGTCCGCTGAACCAGATATTCCCCCCGGGATCTTCGCTGATAAACCTCGGTATGAGTACCTGGAAAAGTTTGTTACCTGCAAAGTCCAGGCGGATGAATTTTTTTCCGGACTGGTTTCGGAAATAGAATTCATTCTTCTCATTCCGGCATGCATAGATGTTTCTGCGTGAATCTTTGAACAGCGAACCGATCCAGTTGTGTTCCTTATCCCAATCCGAAAGTTCGGTTGTTCCATTGGTATAGTTGTGGGTATTCACCCATACCAGGGCGCCCAGGGTACCGGCCAGCACCGTGTCTTCATTTACCGCAATGCAGTTGTATACGTTATTGGCAGCATGCCAGTATTTTGACAGATCGATCTGCTTCAGCGGTTGCATCGTTTGCCGGTCAAATACCAGCAGACCCTGGCTTTTGGTGGCAACAAATATCTTTTCATTGGCAACACATGTCATGCGTATCTGCAGGTCAACACTGAAGGGATTCAGGCTTTCGGGCACGGTTATTTTTTCCATACTTGCTGCCGGCCTTTTTTCCCGGAACAATCCTTTATTGGTTCCTATCCATAAGCGGCCATTCTTATCCTTCATCATTGCTGAGCAGAAATAATTCTCAAAATAAATGTCCGGTTGAATGCTGTACCGGCCTGTTTGTTTATCATGCGTAACTAAGTAAAACCCTTTTTCTTTTCCGCTGATCGCATACAACGTATCGTTTAACCGGAACAATTGCGAACGCCAGTTGAATTTATCCGATGTGGCAAAGGGTGCATCAATTAACTGGCTGGTTTCCCGTTGTAGGTTAAAGAATAACAGTTGCTTTGCAGCCTCTGTTTGTATGCTGAAACTGCTATCGTCTTTATATAATACCCGGAATCTTTTTTTGGGCTCAGCTACCCGGCTGTAGAAAGCGGCATCGCCGTTACCGGCTGCGTGCAGTTCCTTTTTTTGTATGTTGTACAGGTAAAGCCCGTCGATGGTAGACAGCAGCAGTATGTTCTTCTCTGTAAGCACCAGGTCTTGCCCAAACTGGAATGGTTCCGTTTCGATCTCTTCTTTTTTATAATGATCGTAGCGGAACAGCAGTTCATCTTTGTTGTTATAATGATAGAAGCCCGAGCCGGTAATGATGAAAATGTTTCCGCCGGGGTCACCTGTCATGTCCTGCACCGTATTCACTTTATAACTGTATCGCATGGGGCCGGCGGGTACGCTAATGTTACGGGTTTGAAGGGTACGGGTATTTACAATATGCAGACCGCTGGATGTTGCAGAAGCAAGCAGTTCACTGTTCAGCCACCGGAGTTTAATGATCCAGTCTTCAGGAAGACTGTTGGGGTTGCTTTGTGCATAGAATTGCTGAAATGAATTTCCATCAAACCGGTTCAGTCCTTTTTTGGTAGCCACCCATAAATATCCATAGCTGTCCTGTGTAACCGACCATACATCGTTGTTAGAAAGCCCGTCCTTGGTTGAATAAAAAGTAAAATTCCGTTCATCCGGTAATTGAGCCCGGATAGAAATGAAGAACATGATCAACAATATGATGAAACTGATCTTACGCAAAATAAAATACTAGCCGCTTGTCCGGCAGGGGTACTTAAAATTACTTGGAATAAACGGAAAAAAATCCCCTCCTTGGCTGTTCATAAAGATCTGTGCCGTTTATTTGGCAATTCCTGCCACTGCCTGCTGAAAACCACCCGTTCACAAAAGCCCGCCGGTAAAGTTTTTATTAAAAATGCCTGCCGGAAAAAAAATGAGGACAGCCGTTCACCAAATCACTTCTGTCGTGCACTTGTTTTCAGATAATTTAAATGATGATTTTAAAAATTAGTATATGAAAACTCTGTTCCCGCGTTTTTTTGCAAAGAATATTTTCCTTGCTTTATTATCCATTTGCATTCCCTCAACTGAAAGTTTTGCCCAGGGTTTTGGTATTGGCACCATGACGCCTCATGCTACCGCACTGCTTGATGTCAGCAGCATTAACAAAGGGATACTGATACCCAGGCTCACAACAGCACAACGAACCGGCATTGCCAGTCCCGCTACCGGGTTGATAGTATACGATTCCAGTGTGAATATTTTATATTACTACAACGGTACGGCCTGGTTAGATATACAGCCAGGAAACAATCTCTGGAAGATTGGCGGTAACAGCGGTACCAATCCGCCGGTGAATTATATCGGTACCAGCGATAACAAGCAATTATACTTTAAGGTGAACAATGTAAAAGCGGGTGCTATCGATCATATCAATAAAAATATATTACTGGGCAGTAAAGCAGGATTTAATTTGACGGCTGCTTCGGTTGAAAATACCATTATCGGCGATAGCGCATTTTATACTGCAGCTTCAAACCTGGTTGGTAATACAGTAGCGGGATATGGTGCTCAAACACAAACAAATACGGCGGTTAATTACAGTACGGTTTTTGGGCAGCATGCCGGCCGAAACAATACCGGGTCATGGATGGTGATCATTGGGGAACAGGCAGGCATGAATAACCAGGCACATGGAAACGTATTCATGGGGTCTAAAGCTGGAATGATGAATACCACCGGGGCGGGTAATACTTTTTTGGGAAACAATGCAGGAAGGGATAATACCACCGGGATATACAATACAATCGTAGGTAATTATGCAGGTAATAATGGTACAGGTTCCAATAATTCTCTTTTTGGCTTCTTTGCCGGGGGCGGCAGCGCCGGTTTTTCAGGAAGCCGGAATACTTTTTCAGGTTCTTATAATGGGTACTTTACTACTACAGGTAATGATAACACTTCACTGGGTTATGCAACCTTATATTACAACACTACCGGGTCAAACAATGTGGCCATTGGTACCCAGGCATTAAACTTAAGTACGGTACAAAGCGACCTGGTGGCTGTTGGCTACCTGGCGCTTGCCAAAAACGGAAGCGGCGGCCCTACTGTGCTGGAGGCAATAAATAATACAGCGGTAGGGTCAAGGGTATTGTATGAAAATACCACCGGTTACGGAAATACGGCAGCAGGGTATGTTTCAATGAATAAGAATACCACGGGTGATTATAACACAGCATTTGGCATGAACAGTTTATATAATAATACCACCGGATCAAACAATGTGGCCATGGGCCTGGGGGCCTTAAACAATAATACCAGCAGCAGTGCATCAACTGCCGTGGGTACAAATGCGTTGTATTGGAATACCACCGGTGCTAATAATACAGCAACCGGTATGTATTCGTTGTTCAATAATGTTAACGGCGGCAATAATACATCTAACGGTTATTATTCATTGTACGGCAATACCACCGGTGCTAATAATACGGCTGCCGGCGTTGAATCAATGCGGGCAAATGCATCCGGGAATGAAAATGCCGCATTTGGATTCAGCGCCCTGCATGAGAATACAAGTGGGTACGGCAATGTAGCTATGGGAACAAAGGCCCTGTTCAATAATTCCACCCGCAGCAACCTGGTAGCCGTTGGCGATTCTGCATTGTTCAATAACAGCATTGGGGTTTCGGCGGGTACACAGGCCATTCATAATGTGGCGGTGGGTTCAAAATCATTGTACAGTAATAATACCGGCGCCGAGAATACGGCAATCGGTTTTCAATCGCTTTACATGAACAGCAGTGGCGGGAGCAATACGGCCGGCGGCGCATTTGCCCTTTATACAAATACCGATGGCAACTATAATATGGCCAATGGATATGCGGCCCTTTATTATAATACCAGCGGGGTACGAAATATCGCCAGCGGACCGTTGGCACTTTATATAAATACAACGGGCAATGCCAATGTGGCCAGCGGCGCTTATGCACTTTATACAAACAATGGCAGCTATAACAGCGCCGTGGGTGATTTTGCCATGTATTATAATTCGTCAGGCAATTACAATACTGCAGTTG
>DAOLIP010000050.1:0-24912 GCA_035328475.1 Ferruginibacter sp. | reverse complement strand
AGTTTCTGTTTCATGCCTCCCGATAATTTACCGGCCCGGCGGTCTTTGAATGGCTCTATCTGCACATAGATATCTTTCACCAGGTTGTAGTTTGCTTCAATGCTTGTATTAAAAATACTGGCAAAGAATTCCAGGTTCTCCTCCACGGTCATATCCTGGTACAGCGAAAACTTACCCGGCATATAGCCCACCCGGTTTCGGATCTGTTTGTATTGCTTCAGCACATCCAGTTCATCAACGCTTGCCGTACCGCTGTCGGCCAGTAATAAAGTGGTCAGTATCCTGAACAAAGAGGTCTTGCCTGCTCCATCCGGGCCAATGATGCCAAACAGCTCCCCCTTCTCCACGGTAAAAGAAATATTGTCCAATGCGTTTACAATTTCCTTTTTTGAACCGTAGGTCTTTACAATATTATTTACTGCAACTGCATTCATCGTACTGGTTTTAAAAAACAACTTCTCCGTACATACCGATCTTTAAGTAGCCATCGTTCTTCACATTTATCTTCATGGCATAAACCAGGTTGGCTCTTTCTTCTTTTGTCTGAATAGTTTTTGGGGTGAACTCAGCCTTGTCCGATATCCAGGTGATGATGCCTGCTAATTCCCGGTATTTCCCCTTGCCATCATCCACTTTTACTTTTACCGGTTGATTCAGTTTTACCTGCGCCAGCTGATCGCCGGTGATATATGCCCTGAGTTTCATCACAGACAGATCCGCAATTTTGTACAGGGCTTTACCTGTTGCTGTAAATTCATTCTGCTGTGCATACTTGGTAAGCACGGTGCCTGCCATCGGATTTCTGATCGTTGTTTTACTAAGCTGGTCTTCGATCTGCGCCACTTTTTTCTGCATAGGATCTTTTTCGCTTAGTATGCCGCGGTTTTGAATAGCTACCAGCTGCCGTTGCGAATTGATCTGGCTTTTCAAAACACCCAGTTGTGTTTTGCCGGCCACGATCTTTTCCCTCAACACATTCACCTGCCCGTTGATATCATCCAGTTGCTTGGCTGGCACGGCATCGGCAGCCACCAGTTTCTGAAAACGCTGTTGCTCTTTCTGCAGCACTTTCAATTGTTCTTCATCCACGGCAATCTGTTTTGTCTGAAGCAACACCTGCGATTCAAGCACATTTACATGCGGGCCGGCATCGTTTGTTTTTTGTTGCAGGGCATCCACCGAAGAAGAAGCCTGTTCCTTTTGCAGTTCAATGGCCGTTGGGTCTATTTTTCCCACTACCGAATCCTTTGCCAGGCTGGCGCCTTCTTCAATATTCAATTGCAGGATCTTGCCGGTTGCTTCGGCAGATACGATCACTTCCTCGGCTTCAAAAGTTCCGGAAGCATCGTATTTACCATTGCCGTTGTTACAGGAAACAAGACCGGCAATGGCAAGAAGGGGTACTATTTTTTTTAACACTGATCTCATATGATTTGCTTTAACGTATTTTATTTTCCAAGAATGAGTTTGTAATTGCATTGTGATTGCAGCAATTGTATCTCATGGAGCTTTTGCGTTAACATGGCCTGGTTCTCTGCATTCAGTTCTGTGATATAATCGCTGGAAGTGATGATGCCGTTTGCCAGGCGCACCGAAGCATTCTCTTTGATCCTTGTGCGCAAGGAAACGATCTCTGTATCGGTGGAAACAAGTTCCCGGTATTTATCCACTTCGCTTTTTTGCTGAACCAGTAACTGCCTGCTGTTATTCAGGAAATTTTCTTTCTGCCTGTCAACGATCTGTTCCTGTATCTTAATTACCCGTTGATCACGCTGCTTTGTAAATTGGCCGGTAATGGGAATACTCAGTTTTACCCCGCCGAGATAAAACCACTGGAACTCATTCTTCAGCATATTCAGTCCCGGCTTGCCATATCCACCGTTGGCAAAGAAGGAGAATTTTGGATTCGTTCTTGCACTGACCAGTTTCGACTGTAATTGAAACTGTTGTTTTTGAAAGTCGAATAATTTCAATTCAGGGCGGTCCACCACAGCCTCTCCGGTATTGGCTGCCCCGGAAGGTTTTATAAATAACGTGTTCTCACCGATTGCTGTGCCGGTAAGTATCTCCAGCATTTGTATGGCCGCTTTACGGGTTGCATTGAACTCTGTGATCTTTTGTGATGTCTTCAGCAGTTCGGCCTTCAATACATCTACGTTGCTGTTTGTGGCTATGCCGTTTACGGCCTGTGCACTTACTTTTTTGATGTTGTTGTTCAGGTCTTCCTTCACCAGGTTCATCAGCCGGGTATACTCTTCCATCAGCAGGACAGTAAAGAAATAACCATTCACTTTTGCTCTAAGCTGGTACAGGTCCACTTCCACCCGTTGGCTTTCAACATTGGTAGTTGCATGTTGCAGTTTTTTTTGTGTGCTGATGACACCGCCATCATAAACCGGTTGCACAATATCAAGCGTTCCCTTGTATTGGTCTTTACTCAGTTCATCAACGGTTATACCGGGCAGTTTTGCCGGGAATGATGTTACAGCCGATTGATAGGTTGCCTGCGCATTCAGGTCAACCTGCGGCAGCCATTTAAGGTTTTGGTTTTTCTCTGCCATATTCCCGGCAACGATGGTCAATGCCTTTTGCTGTGCCAGCGGAGAGTTGGTGGATGCAGCCGAATAGCACTGTTCCAATGTAAGCAACGGTTTATCCTGGGCCAATGCCTGGCTGCCGGTAAACAGCAGGCTGAAAAAAAATAAGTGTTTACTCTTCATAAAAAATCTTTATCATGTTAACTTGATCATACTTTAATGGCGCTGATGATGAAGTGAGCAACTTCTGTCTTTCTTTTCTGGATCATGGCCATATAGGTCTTGTCATCAAGCTGCATCAGTCCCTTGATCATGGGCCGGGCTATAAATGGAAATATGCACAACGACTGGATGTTGATGAACAACTGATCGGCTGTTATCTTTTTGATCGTTCCTTTTTTTATCTCGGCATTTATCTGTTTCTGAAAAACACCCAGTACTTTTTCCACGGGTATTTTTTTCAACCGCTTTAAAATGACCTCCGGGTTGCGGCTCATTTCGTTCAAAACAAAAATGGGCAGGCCGGGAAACCGGCTCAGGTGTTCTATATCCAGCGAAACGATCTTTTCAATTTTCTCAAACAGGGGCAGGTCCGATGAAAGGATCATGGCCAGGTTTGAGAAAAGATTACTGAACTCCTGTTCAAACACCAGGTCGAACAGCTTATCCTTGGAAGTGAAATAATAATGCACCAGGGCCTTGTTGAAGCCTGCCTGGTCGGCAATATCCTGCATGCGTGCCCCGGCCAGGCCCTTCTGAATGAATATCTTCCGGGCTGTTTGCAGGATCACCTGTTCGGTGTTTTTATCTTTTCGTTTCATTTTTAACCATTTGGTTAATCCTGCAAAGCTAAACCGCTTTTGGCATTTACCAAATCATTTTTAACCAAATGGTTAAATTTATGAATGAACTGTCTGATCGGGCGGATGAATGGCAGCAACCGCTCTTGCCTGCATTTGCAGCAAAAAAGGGTTATCTTGTGTATACAAATTTTATGGAAACACAAAAAGACATACGCCTCGCAGTGCTGATAGATGCCGACAATGTGCCTTACAGCAATGTGAAAGGCGTAATGGAAGAAATTGCCAAGTACGGCACCCCTACTTTTAAAAGAATTTACGGCGACTGGACCCGGCCCACGGTTTCGGGCTGGAAGAATGTACTGCTGGAAAATGCGATCACCCCTATTCAGCAATACAGTTATACCAGCGGCAAGAACAGCAGCGACAGCGCCCTCATCATTGATGCCATGGACATTCTGTACTCAGGCAAAGTGGATGGATTTTGTATTGTGAGCAGCGACAGTGATTTTACCCGGCTGGCAACAAGATTGAGGGAGGCCGGTATGAAAGTATTCGGTATCGGGCAAAAGAAAACCCCCAATCCCTTTATCGTTGCCTGCGACAAATTCATTTACATGGAGATCATCCCGGTATTTGGGGCCGAAGAACCAACTGCTATAAAAACAAAGACACACAAGCCTGCACCCAAAGCCTCGTTTGATAAATTGAGTAAAGAGACCACCAAATTAATTGCATCCAGCATTGATGACCTGGCAGATGAAAATGGCTGGGCATTTTTAGGAGACGTGGGTAACCTGCTGCTGAAAAAGCAACCCAACTTCGACCCCCGGAATTACGGGTTTCAAAAACTGACTCCGTTAATGAAATCAATTCCCCAGATCGAGATCGAAAAGAAAGAGACGGATAAGGCGGGGATAAAGCTGGTGTATATAAGGAACAAAGGCCGTTCCTAGATGCTGGGCACTGGATACTGGACGATCCTATTCAGCATTGTATCTCTTTTCTTATACGCATGCAGCCAGTATCCAGAATCCTGAATCTTGTATCCTGCATCTTTAACATAAACCTCTCTGTTATGTACAACTGTGTATGGACCATCGACATTGTTTTTGGAAAACAAAAAGAAGCGCTCGACATCATCAGGGCCTGGGGCGCCGAAAAATTCCGCTCATCTCATTTTAAGAATTCCGTCAACCGGCTGAGTGTAGGCCATATCGGCGAATCGCCTTCTCATATTGTGGATGAATACCTTTTTGAAACGCTGGCCGATTTTGAAAGAGCGTTGAGCGAAATGGGACAGCCGCAGTTCAAACAATTCAGTGATGCAATAGCACCATATATTGTACCGGCTTCGCAAAAATGGACTGTGTATAGGATGATCAGTTAGTCATTAAGTCATTGGTCATTTTAGGGCTTTACTATTGCACTGGTTCTTTTCACTTACTAATGACAAAAATTGAAGTAACTGGTTTGTTTACTCTTTTAAATGACCAATGACTTAATGACTGTCCACCCTCCTTGTACCACTATATAATTCATACTCCAGCAACCGGCAATCGATCTTGCTTGTGTAGAATTCGATCCGCCGGTTGGGCTTCAGGCCTATCTTTTTGGCAAGTTCGAGGTTGCCGGTAAAAATATAGCCGAAGTGTCCCTTACATTTCTTCTTTAAAAAATCTCCGATGCGCCTGTATGTAACCTCCAGTTCCGCTTCTACTCCCAGCCGGTCGCCATACTCAGGGTTAAAATAAACAACTCCGTTTGCTTCTTCTGGTACCGCTGTTTCTTCAAAATCACAAACGGCAAATTCAATATACTCTTCCACACCGGCAATACCGGCATTGATCTTTGAGATGTTTACCGCATCCTCGCTGATATCCGTAGCAATGATCTTTAATTGCGGTATTTCAGTAACCTGCTGCTCTAATTTTTTAAATTCGGTATCATAAACCTTCTCATCATACCCCACCAGGTGCATGAAGGCATAATTAAAACGCAGCAGTCCGGGTTTGCGGTTGGTGGCCAGCAGTGCCGCTTCAATAGCAACTGTGCCTGATCCGCACATGGGGTTTACAAACACCGATCTCCGGTCCCATTTAACCGCCAGCAACGTAGCAGCAGCCAGTGATTCCAGCATGGGCGCCTTCCCGGGTATCTTCCGATAACCATGTTTGGATAATGTTTCGCCGGATGTATCAATAAAAATCTCTGCCAGGGATTCTTTCCAGTAAAGATGAATGACCGCTCTGTCCAATTCAGGACCCGAATTTGGCCGTGCGCCTGTCCTATCCCGGAACCGGTCAACAATAGCATCCTTCACTTTTACATTGGCGAATAAAGAATTGTTGATGGTGTCATTGCTTACATTGCTGCTGATGGAAAAATAGCCATCTGCCTCAATAATATCTTCCCAGGGAAAATCAAGCAATGCTTTATACAGGTCATCTGCATTATCCGCCCTGAATTCTTTTAATGAGAATAATACCTGGCTGGCGCAACGAAGATTTAAATTCAGCCGGATGCAGTCTGTTAATGTTCCTTTCAGTTCCACACCGGTTTTAAAGACACGTTCGGGTTTATATCCCAACTCTGCCACTTCCATCTGCAGGTAGGGAGAAAGACGATTACTGCAAGTAATGATGATGCGGCTGGGGGTTGTGAAACTGGGCATGTGCAAAAGTAAGAGTTTGTGGTTTGAAGTTTGTGGTTTGACGTTATAAGAGCTCAATGACCAGCATCCGGTATCTTGTATCCTGCATCCCGTATCGGCTTTCATCTTATATTTGCAACATGTTAAAAGTAAGTAACCGTGGAATGCAGATGCCTGCTTCCCCCATCCGAAAACTGGTTCCGTATGCCGAAGCGGCCAAACGCAAAGGCACCAAAGTTTATCACCTCAATATCGGTCAGCCGGATATTGAAACGCCAAAACTGGTACTGGATGCTGTACGCCATTCTGATTTTAAGGTTTTGGAATACAGTCATAGTGCAGGCAATGAAAGCTATCGCAAGAAATTAGTTCAGTACTATAAAAAAGTGGGCATCCACGTTACCCATGAACAGATCATCATTACCACCGGCGGCAGCGAGGCCATCATCTTTGGTTTTATGGCCTGTATGGATGCCGGGGATGAAGTGATCATTCCCGAACCTTTTTATGCCAATTACAATGGCTTTGCCGTGGAGGCAGGCGTTATTGTAAAACCGATCACGTCGAGCATTGAAACGGGATTTGCTTTGCCACCGATCGAAGATTTTGAAAAAGTAATTACACCCAGGACAAAAGCGATCGTTATCTGCAATCCCAATAACCCAACCGGTTATTTATACAGTGCTGCCGAAATGGAAGTACTGAAACAGCTCATCATCAAACACAACCTGTTTTTATTTGCCGATGAAGCTTACCGGGAATTTTGCTACGAAGGCAACCATACCAGCGCCATGCATTTAACGGGTGTGGACGATCATGTTGTATTGATGGATACCATCAGCAAACGCTACAGCGCCTGCGGCGGACGTATTGGTGCATTTGTTACCAGGAACAAAGCATTGCTGGATGCCACGATGAAATTTGCACAGGCAAGACTGAGCCCGCCATCTTTTGCACAAATACTGGGTGAAGCAGCGGTTGACCTGCCTGATAATTATTTCGACACCACCAAGGCAGAATACAAACTGCGCCGTGATACGATTGTAACGAGGTTAAATAAAATACCGGGTGTATTTTGTCCGAACCCCGGCGGGGCTTTTTATGCCATGGCCAAATTACCCATTGATGATTCGGATACGTTTTGCCAGTGGCTATTAGAATCTTTTAACTACAACAACCAAACGGTGATGCTGGCTCCTGCCACTGGCTTTTACAGTACCCACGGACTTGGTAGAAATGAAGTACGCCTTGCCTATGTGATAAACGTGAATGCCATCAATGCAGCCATGGATTGCCTGGAGAAAGCGTTGGAGGAATACCCGGGGAGAACGATTAGTTGATTGGGTGATTTGAAGATTTGCTAATGAGAAACAGGTTCATTATTTTCTCAGCTCCACCCTCCACTCACTTCCGCTGTACACTTTATGTGTGGCCGAAAAATTGCCCATGTTCAATGCAAAGGAAACCTGTAATAAACTATTGAGGTAAAGCAGCGGCTTTCCCTCCGCTACGGCACCAAATGTTTCACTGTATGGCATGGCGCCTTCGTATCTTTTTATTTTGTTTTGATAAATGATCACGTGAAGCTTATCGCCCGGTTTTGCATTCAGTTTATTGAAAAGATCAGCCGGAATATTCGTCCAGATATTTCCATACTGCACATCCAGGATGGCGATGGTGCCTTTTATCTTATTCCCGGCCAGTTCTGCTTTTTGATAAGGGATACTCACTACCTGTTTAGGTAGTGCCTGACCAACCTGTTCAAATGTTATGGCGCCGGCAGCCAGTCTTGCTGCCGTATACGCATACACATCACGTCCATGAAAGGTATAAGATCTTTCTGAACCCTTTCTTCGGTTCACCGCTTCGTCGATCTCTCTTATCTCGGCAATGCCCAACGATTCGGCGATCAAGGTGAGCGTTCCGTTATCGGGCGTTACAATAAAATGCCCCGAATTTGTTTTCAAGACAACCGACTTACGGTTGGTTCCCACGCCCGGGTCAACCACCGAAGCGAATACGGTGCCGGCGGGCCAATAAGAAACGGTTTGCTCTAAACGATACGCTGCTTCCCAGATATTATAGGCAGGTATCTCATGGGTGAGGTCAAATAATTTCAGATCGGGCGATACCCCAATGGCTACACCTTTCATGGCCGATACGGCTCCATCCTTCAGCCCAAAATCAGATTGAAAGACTACAACCTTGTTCTGGGCAGGTAAGAAGTTGATAAAGGCCAAGAGGAAGAAAGAGAGAACGAGTGTGGTATATTTTTTCATAACCCTGTTTGAAATTAATAAAGGCATTCGTATGAATGCCTTTAAAATTATTTTATTTTCCCGGGGTTTAAAAATTGAAAGAAACCTTTCCGAATAATTTTCTTCCGTTGAATCCCATCTGCACACTGTCCCACGGGCCACCGGATTCGTTATCGCCAAACCAACCCTTGGCCTGCGGGTTAACACCCAGGTTTGGATGGATATTGAAAACGTTATCTGCGCCTGCAAACACCGTTATCTTTTTGCAGATCTTATACGACACATACAGGTCGGTAACCAGCTTTCCATTAAAATTAAAATGTTCGGGCACATACACATTCGGATCGGCATCTGTTGGCACCATCGGGTTAATACCGGTCTGGTTGGGATTATCAGCCGTCGCATCGCCAAAGCCCATCAGTTTTATTTTTCCGTAATAGGTGAGGTTGGTTCCCACACTGAATTTTTTCAGGTTGTATTCAAGGTTCAGGTTAAACTTTGTATTGGGCGCCGATGCCAGTAAGAATGCTTCTTCGCGGTCGCTGAAAAAAGTTTTCCGGTTCAGCACGGTTCCGTTAAGCGCAGAAGGCACGTTGATGGCATCCACTTTCATATTCTGGAAGTTTCCCGCCAGCATGGCTCTGAAACCGTTCTTACCCCATTTTTTTGAATAATCGATCACCACATCCAAACCGTAATTAGTGGTGTTCACTGCATTGGCAAAGAACTGAACGGTAGCAACATCGGCAGGTATCTGCGAAGTAAAAGATGGGGGCAAAGTTGGATCGGAAGCGCTGAACAATCCCGATAATACCACCCGGTCTTTCACCTTAACGATATAGCCGTCAATGGTAACCGTTAATCCATTGATGGGCTTCCATGAAAAACCAAGACTTCCGTTCACCGAAGTTTCTTCTTTCAGATCGGGAATGCCTGCTGCCCGGGTGATTGAAGTTCCATTTCGGGCAATCAGCGAATTCACCAGCACGCCGCCGCTGAAAGAGGTTAGTGTATTCTGGAAGTTGATCTGCTGCAAAGAAGGTGCCCTGAAACCGGTACTTACCGAACCACGCAGGTTGAAATTGTTCATGATCTTATACCGGGTAGCGAATTTAAAAGTGGCTACCGAACCAAAATCGGAATAGTTCTCAAAACGAACAGCAGCATCCAGCAACCATGCTTTGGTAGCATTCAGTTCTGCATCCACATACAAACTTATGTTGTGGCGGTTTGCAATGAGGGCATCAGATGGTTTGAAACCCGGAAAGCCCTGTGAGCCGGAAGCAGGCGTTCTGTTCTCTCCTACGTTCGGATAAAATATTTCGTTGGGATGATAGTTCGTATAAGAACCCTCTTCCCCGGCATAGATAGAATACTGCTCCCACCTGTATTCAGCTCCCAGGCCAAGGTTGAGTCCCTGGGCCACTGTTTTAAATGAACGGCTCACATCAAAGTTGAGGGTGTTTTGCCAGAAATTAAATCCACCGTCATCAAAATGGGTGGGCGATGGGGTGCCGGGTGTCATGAACATGGAAGCATTGAATGTTTTATCGCCATAAAAATGAAAATTATTTTTTCCGAGTGTATTGCTGAGGTCCCAGTTCCATTTATGGCACAATCCTTTGAGACCGGTTGCAATGGAAACATCCCGGATGCTTGTCTGGATATGCGGATTATAATAGATCTCTCCGTCATTGGCCGTACGCATGATATCAGGATTATACAGCAGGTTGCCATTTAGATCCACCGGGAAACGTTCGGGCCTTGCACTCCAGTTACGGGTATAAGCATAGGCATCCGATTCTTTTGAATTGAATCCGCCGAAAGAATAAAAAGTTGTTTTCTTCCGGGCGCTGGTTGGTATCTCCATATTATACATCACGCCATAAGTAGTTACCGATCCATCACCAAAACCACGGCGGTACGGGTTTATGTAAGGCAGGGCATCTTTATCCGTTGCCCAGTTGGCCGTATCGGCCTGGCGATAGGTTTTACCCTGTGTTAAAAAATCGAGGGAGATATTTACAAAGCCGCCGTTCTTTCCCAACTTAAAACCGTTGTTGGCAGAAAAACTGAAAGTTCCGCCGTCGATCTTGCTGCCGGAATAATATTGATTACCGTCGTTGAATTTCTGTGAATTGAATTTGGTATCGTAATACCCGGCCCAACCGGTATTGATGGTCCAGTGATTCACGTCTTTTTTAAGAATGATATTCATTACACCAGCCATGGCATCCGAACCATATTGTGCCGAAGCACCGTCACGGAGTATCTCAATACGGTCAACAGAAGATTGTGCAAATGCATTCAGGTCGGCGCCGGAATTACCACGACCTCTTGTACCAAACAGGGCCACGAAGGCAGTTTGATGACGACGTTTTCCATTGATAAGAACAAGTGTCTGATCGGGACCCAGTCCACGCAATGTTCCCAGGTCAATATGATCAGAGCCATCGGCACCTGTTTGTTTATTGTAGTTGAAAGATGGTGCAGCCATATTCAGTGCAGAGGTAAGATCCATCTTTGCAGTAGGCAATCCCACCTGGTTGATGCGTATCACATCCACCGGAACGGCTGTTTCCATTTTTGCACGGGGAGCGCCACGGGTACCTACCAGCACCACATCGCTGATATCAACAATGGCTGTTTCGAGACTAACGGTTATGGAAGACTGGCTGCCCAGTTTTACCGATTGAAAATTATAGCCGATGCTGGTTACGTCAATCACATCATTTTCGGAAGCTTGCAGAATAATGGTTCCGTCTGCAGCCGTAAAACCTCCTTTGTTGGAGGATTTGATCTTTACCGAGGCATTTGAAACGGGGTTGCCTGTTTTTGAATCGATCACCCGGATAGTGAACGATTTTTGTGCAAACAGCATGGATGAGGTTAGCACGAGGCTAAGCAGTAGTAGTAGTTTTCTCATATAAAGGTTTTGTTGCAGCAAATTTGAGGATAATCCGGCAGAATCGGAAAATTTAGATTTTTACCGGTTGTTATCAGAACTACGCTGAACCACATAGGCACATAGAGAACATAGAAGAACACATAGAACGAATTATATCATTCACCCGGCCCTGCTCATCTGCTGTTTTGTGATTATGCAAAAAAACCTGTCTGTATTATGTTGATAAACCGGGTAAGCAGATTGCCCTTCGTTTCTTATTTTTACCCGTAACGATAACCTGCTATACAAGTAATTCCTTAATTCTTATTTGTATAAACATGAACCGAAAAAAAGCGCTCATTCCCTTCCTGCTGCTGATCGCAATTGTAATTCTGTCTGTTTTCATTCCGTTTGCAATAAAAAGTGAGGCCACTGACCCTGCCGCAAATATCGACAATGCCGATACGGCCTGGATGCTTACAGCCGCCGCCCTGGTTTTGATCATGACACCCGGCCTTGCATTTTTTTACGGCGGGATGGTAAGTAAGAAGAATGTGATCAGCACCATGCTGCAGAGCTTTATCAGTATGGCGGTTATTACGGTGCTGTGGGTGATGATCGGTTTCAGCCTGGCCTTTGGCGATTCGGTTGGCGGCATCATCGGCAACCCAGGCACTTTTTTTATGATGAAAGGATTGCTGAACGGAAAGCCCTGGATACTGGCCCCTACCATTCCGCTGATGCTTTTTGCATTCTATCAACTGAAGTTCGCAATCATCACCCCGGCTTTAATAACGGGTGCTTTTGCCGAGCGGATAAAATTCACTTCCTATATTTTATTCATCAGCCTGTTCTGTATCTTCATTTATTGCCCGCTGGCACACGCCACCTGGCACCCGGAGGGGATCTTATATAAATACGGCGTACTTGATTTTGCAGGCGGAACGGTGGTACACATGAGCGCCGGATGGGCGGCCCTGGCCAGCGCCATTTATTTAAAAAGGAGAAATGAAGAAGCACATACACCGGCGAGGATCACGTATGTTTTATTAGGTACCGGTTTGCTTTGGTTTGGATGGTTTGGTTTTAATGCAGGCTCGGCATTTGGCGCCAACTCACTGGCGGTAACTGCATTGGCAACCACCACCACCGCTTCTGCTGCGGCTGCCTTTACCTGGATCATATTTGATGCACTGCGTGGGCGCAAACCATCGGCCATGGGAACCTGTATTGGCGCCGTGGTTGGACTGGTTGCCATCACCCCCGCTGCAGGGTATATAAGCATTGCTCACTCATTGACCGTAGGTATTGTGAGCAGCATCGTAAGTAATATGATGGTGGAATGGCGTACAAGAACTTCTATCGACGACACGCTGGATGTTTTTCCCTGCCACGGCGTGGGCGGTATTGTTGGTTTTTTACTCACAGCTGTTTTTGCCAACCAGGCCATCAACAGCGCCAATACCACCGGCAATGGATTGTTGTTCGGCGAATCACATTTGTTCATTGTTCACGTGGTTACTACGATCGGTGTTTCTGCTTTTGTTTTTGGTGGAACCTTTGTGCTGCTGAAGATCACGGATCTTATTACACCGTTGAGGGTGAGTGATGAAGAAGAAATGAAAGGGCTCGATCTTAGCCAGCATGGGGAGAAGCTTTAAAATATTTTTGAACAACATAGAAGACACTGAGCGCACATAGGTATGATTCAAATTGATAATTCCATAAATTTACAAACTGTTTTATCGAGTACCGACTCCTTAGCTCAGCTGGTTAGAGCTACTGACTCTTAATCAGTAGGTCCAGGGTTCGAGTCCCTGAGGGGTCACAGCTAGAGAATTGAAGGCCTTGTAAATTGAAAATTTACGAGGCCTTTTTTTAAGGGTAAACTTATGGAGTAAATAAGGCAACTAATTATTTCCAGTTTTAAATCTGAATGATGCACCAATTGAATAAAATTTATCGGGTGCTTCTTTGCTCAAACCAAATCCGGCAGAAGCATCTATTTTAAAATTATCATTAACATAATATGCAAAACCGGCACCAATATTATTCTCAGGATCGTACTTCTTTGGTCTTCGAAAAGACCCAAATACTTCAATATAGGCAAACCATTTTTCGCTTATATTAAATCTTGGCGAAAATGTGTACACATAAGCTGGGGGAGATCCAAACCTATTCCAATTCATACCAATATTATACCCAATTGATATGGTTTTGGATAATGTATGTAGCATGGCAAACCTGAAATTCGCCCCGTCTATTGAGTCTTTATATAGCGTACGAAACCGGCGAAAACTGTAATGGCCAATCAATGATGTTTTTGGCCTCAATCCTTTTTCCTGTAAAAAATTAATCTTGCCTCCTAACTGTACATTATCTATACCAGTAATTGTGCTGTAACCATTAATAGACCCCTGTTTAATAGTAGCGAGGTTTGTTATTAATCTCAATTCAACCCTTTTTGTTACTCCGTATTTTGTTAGCAATGATGGATGTTGAAAATAATAATCTTTTTCCGGGTTAATTTTTTCAGTTTGCCGTAAAAACCCTGTTTCTAATTGCAACCATTTTTTGAGTACAGTACCCGGAATATTTGTTTCACCGGGACGATCCGTTTCAATTTTCTCAAATTGGGCGCATACATTAAGAGAAAAAAGAGTAATCAATATGCTACATATTATCTTTGTCATTGCTATACCTATTTACTTGTAAATACTTCCTTTTACCGATAGAAGTATTTACAAGTAAAATTAAAGCCTTTTCTTTTATACCACAGCCATTTTATCTTATAAGTATTACATTACCATATGGATTATTAGTACCATTACCATTAAATATATAATTAGTACACCCCGGTATAGTTACCTGCCATGTATACGTACCTGTTTCGCAAGGTTGCCCGTTCGAATATTTACCATCCCACGAATAATTAGCTAATGTTGGTCCTGTTGAATGAAATATTAGGTTTCCCCAACGATCCCAAACCCAAAATTCACCTCCTGGATAGTCTTGTAAGTTCAAAGGTCTGAACAAGTCATTTACCCCATCTCCATTAGGAGTAAAAGCTGTTGGTATAACAACTTTTCTCGGATTATAATGCAAAACAGTTTGAGTATTGGAACCAACACATCCAAAATCAGTATTTTGAACAGTTAAATTATACGTGTATGTTATTGGGGGCGGTGGTGCAGGCGAATTAATATTTGTTGGAGTTTGAGGAGGCAAAGAAATTGTTGGATATGGACTTGTAGTACTACTAAGATAAGTAGCAGGTGCCCAGGTGTATGTGTAGGAATAAATGGAGAGACTTGGGTCATAATATTGTAAAATAGCGCTTGCTGTTATCTGCACAGGGGCAGGATTACAATTAAACACGTTATATATTCTGGGATTTACAAGCATTTTCATAACATAGTATGTGATTATGTTTGAAACTACAAATTGAGATGGATTAGAAGTTTCATATGCATACATTCGGTATTCATAGATCCCCGCAACGTTTTCAGTTTGTACAAAATTCATAGTAATGGCTCCAGGAATATCAGCCCAACTACCACCATTTGTGCGTTTTTGCCATTTGAAACCCGGATTAGGATAAGGTACTGTTTGAAGCGGCCATCGGGAATATAAATTAACAGTCCCATTATCGCAAATGTTTGCTTTATCTACAACTATAGTACTTGAAAAAGACGCAACTATTGGAGGGTAGCAGGGAGCAAAAGATATATCATCAACAACAAAATCGTTGCCATACTCATCATTATTTTTGTTTACTAGGATAACTTGTACAGCAGTAATACCAGTTGGAAGATTAAACATGAAGGATATTTTTTTCCATGGATCAGATGGGTCATATTCTATACGATAAGAGTTGCTTTGTTGAATTAAATTATTGGTCAAGTCATATATTTCAAATTGAAGTCGAGGTCGTTCAAAGGCTGGATAGTTTGCCAAATTTGCTACATAAACTGAAAATTCATAACCAAAGGCTTGAGTTAAACCAGTTGCTGTGGTTCTATATACTTCTCCTCGTTGTTCATCACCATCCACCATTAACATATAGCCGTTTACATCACCTGGAGTATGATCTTGTGGCAATCCTATCCATTGTCCCCGACAACCGACTGTACTATTTGTTCTGGTATATTGCCCTGGATAAAGAATACAATTTGGTACATACAAGTACGTTGTAAAAACCGTGGGTATCGGAGGGCCTGGGTTAGAACCTGTACCAAAATTCTCATAAATAGCTGCTGGCCCTAAAATACCACTACATGTTTCTAAAATGCCCTCAACAAAATTCACAAGGTTTATTGCTAAAGATGCCTCAGCTCCATAAACATAGCCCTCTTCTGCTGTTATATGTACGGTACCTGTTCCATTCAAATAGCTTGGAATAGTATTCCACAATATAGTAACAGTATTTGCTTCTTGTGATATTATAATCCCGTTAGTTACAGTCCATGCAATTTGCCCATAAACGCCATTTTGAATGTCTTGAGGGTGCCAATTGACTGTATAAACTTCTGTTGACCCAGGTGTTACGTTAATATTACCTGAAATAGAAGTGTCGGCATAAGCTAAGAGTGCTGATATGCAAAACACGAAGAGAAAAACTAGTTTCATAAATTTAATTTTAGGGTTATGATTATCATTATTCATTTATGTAAAAAAGAGTACTATCTCAAAATAATCAAAGAGAACCCGGATCTATTAGTAAATGGAATTTTCTCTAATCAATTATTCAATCAAAATTTTATGAATTTATTTTCATAGGGTTTTGACCTTGAAATTGGATTGGAATAAATCAATGAAATTTCTGTTGCTCCTTTTTGCTTGGTATTTTTTGAAGTAATACTTACATCATACGATGTGTTTATGGCGAAGCCATTAAAATTTAAACCAATTACGGGTATTATTGAAATACCCCTAATTACAGTATTCCTTAACCATGCCCCCATAATGAATTGATTATTTTTGTTGATTTTAATTTGGCAGGTTACCCCTGCAAAAAAGTCATTAACTGATTTGTCTGAATAACTGATTAGTAAAGCAGTAAATAGTTTTTTGTCAGCAGACAGATTTTTTTCCCAAGCTAAATGACTCCAAAACTGACGTGATAAGTTTAATTCTCCTCCCTGAAAAGTTCTACTTGGCTTTGTTATATGATGCATGGAAATTCCTACTGCAAAAAAATTATTGGAATTAAGCCTGCCTTGGTAAACTAAACCGGCATTGAGGTCGGTATAAGTAACATCTACATTTCCGAGTTGAAAAATATCAATATTTGTATAGCCGGAATTTATCCATGACATAATCTGATCTTCAAATACCAGATTAGGCTTTTGCAGCTTTCTTCTGGCAAACGTTGTTTGAAAACCAATACCAAGCTGTTGTTTGCCTTCATCATCAAGAGCTTTTTGATATGCCACAGAAACAGATATATACGTATTCTTAATTCCTTCCGTTTCACTTTTTTCAACAAGCCCCAAAATCCCGATTGCAAAGCAATCATTCTCTGGCGCTATTTTATTCAAAACCTTAGAATCGAAAAAGAAAGTACTTTGAGTATATATTTTTTCCTGTGCGTTTATCTCTCTTCTAAATGCTCCGCCAATGCGATAGGTTTTATTATTAAACCGTCCAGTATGAGCAGGATTAATTAGCAAAGGCGATGCGTAAAATTGTGAAAACCTAGTTTGGCCAGTAGCACCTGAATCATTAATAAAGCAAAAGAGAAATATCATGCTAATTAGCTTTATCAAAACAGCATCAGTAAAGGGCACAGCCAGCCTATGTTTCACCATGATGGATATTTTTTTAAACGGCATTGCAGCTAGGTTCTATCCAATTAACAGAGAGATTAGTTTTTATTTAAAAAATAAAACAGGAAAAATCTACATGACAATACCATGAAAAATTTTTGGTAAACAATTTAATATTGCAAGTATAAAATCATGTTCAATTAGTACAATGAGAAAATCCTCATTTTAAAAGGGGAAAAATCACAAATAGAATAAACTTTCGTGCTGTTCAGATAGTATACTCGTTTAAGTATGTTCAGGAATCTAAGTACATAATGTTTTCGCAGAATTTAACTGGTGTTTTCCTCTGATTTCTTGGTTGCTTTCACTTGCATATATCTGTTACGAGCCTTAGCATTTTTAAACAAACTATGTGTTAGCTAACTTTCAAGGGCCCAGCCTTGTCTTGATGAACACCCTTTGAAACGAAAGGGTACTGTTCTTGAATACCTCAATAAAAAAATCCTGCAATGAACTTGCAGGATTTTTTTATTGAGGTACGATCTATCATCTTGCTCCCGGCGGACAATGGGCCTTGAGGTAGTTGGTATATAAAGTTGAAAGGTGTTCAGAAGTGCCTGCTCCTTCAGAAATGCCGTGTGTTCTGTTTGGATAAGGCATGTACTGGAACTGCTTGCCATGTTTGATCAGTTCATTCACCAGCACTTCGGCATTACTGAAATGAACGTTGTCATCTCCCGTACCATGTATGTACAACAAATTCCCTTTTAAATTCTTTGCATAGGTAACCGGTGAGCCGTTGATGAAATCATCCCTGTTCTCCTGCGGCAGGCCCATGTAGCGTTCCTGGTAAATATTATCGTAGAACAACTGGTTGGCAACAGCCGCAATGGAAATACCTGTCTGGAAGATCTCGGGGTGCCTGAATAATAAATTCAGCGTGGATGAACCACCGCCACTCCATCCCCATACGGCAACACGGTCTTTATCAAAATAAGGATTCATCTCTGCCAGTTTTTTAAAGCCCATTGCCATATCCCGTACGTTGATGTCGCCCACCTTACGATAGATCGATTTGCGCCATGCAGCGCCTTTCAGCATAGGTGTACCGCGGTTGTCAATGGCCACCTGTACATAACCATCTTTTCGTATATCGCCGTTGTATAAAAAATTATTCTGGTTGCCGTAGCGGTCCATCACCGTTGAAGCAGCAGGCTCACCGTACACATAAAATACAACGGGATACTTTTTCGACGGATCAAAATTGGTTGGTTTGTTGATCCATGCATCCAGTGTGATATTATCTTCGGTAACTACCTGCAGGTATTCGATGTTCACATTTTTGTCGGTCTTCTTAAGCAAGGCGATGGTTTTGGCCGGGTTTATCGGTTTATTATCAGGCAGCGTTATCCATTCCATCACCCTCGGTGTATTATGGCTGGAGAAAGCATGTGTGGCAAATTTTCCATTGGGAGAAATGCTGTAATCATGCGAACCTTTTAGTGTGCTGTCGGTACTCACCAGTTCCGGATCAGCTTTTGGTTTGCTTACGATCTTTTTTACTTTCTGGATGATGTTTCCTTTCTCAATATTCACCCGGTACAAATACTGTTGCGTTGCGTTCCTGGGCGAAGCGGTGAAATAAATATAATTGTTCACTTCATCAATGCATTTGATCTCGCCGATATCGTAATTGCCTTTGGTCAACAGTGTTTCTGTTTTTCCATCACGGCTTATCTTATATATATGACGCCAGCCGTCTTTCTCACTAACCCAGACAAAATCCATTCCTTTATTTATCCATTGCCAGCCGCCGGGCTCTCCGAATATATCGGCCGAATTAAGATCTACCCATGCTTCGCTGTTCTCGGCCCAGAAAGTGCGGCTGCTGCCATCGGTAACATTGCAGTATTTCAATTTGCTTTCCTGCTGTTTGCGGTCGAGTTGCTGAACAATGAGTTCATTCAGTCCGGCCCATTCCATACGGGGTAAATAGTTTTGTTGCGGATCTCCTTCGATGTCCATCCAGCGGATGTATCCGTTGTCGAGACTTACCACACCGATCTTGGTTGGCGAAGGCGCTTCGCCCACTTTTGGATACTCTACCGGTATCACCTGCGAATAAACACTGTCGGTGGTGTTGAGCATATAATAGTCACGTATCTTGGTAGCATCTACCTGCCAGAAGGCAATGCGGCTTCCATCGGGGCTCCAGCGGAAACCATCGCGGCAACCGAATTCTTCTTCATACACCCAGTCAAATGTTCCGTTGATGAGTTTGCGGCTGCCGTCTTTTGTAAGTTTATTGATATTACCGGTGCTGATGTCTTCTACAAATAAATTATGTTCGCTTATATAAGCCACTTTTCTTCCATCAGGAGAAAATTTTGCAAACATCAGTGATTGTGCAGGCAGGCTTTTGCCCAGTTGTTTTAATTTATTGGCAATGATATCCAGTACCCAGTAATCACCCCTGGTATTGTAGCGCCACACTTTTGCCGTGTTGGTAAAAATGAGCAGGCGGGTATTATTATTATTAAATGCATAGGACTGGGGCATCAATGCCTTTGTTGCACCGGGTGCGGTAAGTTGCTCTTTGCGCACCAGCACCACTTCTGCTTCGGTCCGGGGATCTACTTTTACAATACCACCGTCTTTTAGTTTTGTGTACCCATTTCCATCTTCGGTCCAGTTTATGCGCCCACGCTGGGCAATACTTAACTGGGCGAGGCAAACAAACAGGATAATGATTTTGAAACTCCTGAACTTCATACGATATATTTTAATGACTAAATTAACAAAATACCTGTTGCTTTAAGAAGCATTGTGATAAAAGGATTTATTTTTGGATAATGGAAAAGGAAAAGTTGCGCCTGGACAAGTACCTGTGGGCTATCCGCCTTTTTAAGACCAGAAGCCAGGCATCGGATGCCTGTGAAAAAGGAAAGATAAAACATAACCGGGAGAATGCCAAAGCATCCCGTACCGTACATGTGGGTGATGAGTATGAAGTAAAGACCGAAAAAAAACGTTGGGTGCTAAAAGTATTGTCATTGCTCGATCACCGGGTGCAATACAAAGAAGCCATTACGTATTACGAAGACATAACCCCTGCCGAAGAAATAGAACGGATACAGTTCCAGGCGGCAGTCTTTCATACCGGTAAGCGTATGAGCAAGCAGGGAAGACCCACCAAAAAAGACAAGAGAGACCTTGATGATTTCATGGGAGATTGAAAACTTCTTGAATATCGAACAAGGAATTCTGAATTATGCAATGTGTAATTCCGATCATCATTCAGAATTCCTTGTTCCTTGTTCAATATTCATTTTCTTTGTGTCATGAAGATCGACATCCTCTCCGTTGTTCCCAATTTACTCGACAGTCCTTTTGCTCATTCTATTTTAAAAAGAGCAAGAGACAAAGGTTTGCTGGAAGTGAACGTAATTAATTTACGTGACCACACTACCTATGCAAGAGCCCAGGTGGATGATTATGCGTTTGGCGGAGGCGCCGGCATGGTGATGATGATAGAACCCCTGGTGAATGCGATTGAATCCATGCAGAAAGAAACAACCTATGATGAGATCATTTTTTTGACACCCGACGGAGAGACCTTTAACCAGAAAATGGCCAACCAGCTTTCCCTGAAAAATAATCTATTGCTGATATGTGGTCACTACAAAGGAATTGATCAGCGGGTGAGAGATCATTTCATTACCAAAGAGATTTCGATCGGCGACTATGTGTTGAGTGGCGGCGAGCTGGGCGCTGCGGTGCTGGTAGATGCCATTGGCCGGCTTATACCCGGTGTGCTGAATGATGAGACCTCTGCGCTCACCGATTCTTTCCAGGATAATTTACTGGCTCCCCCGGTTTATACCAGGCCCGAAGAATTCCGCGGATGGAGAGTACCCGATGTATTATTAAGCGGTAATCATAAATTAATTGAAGAGTGGCGGCACGAGCAATCGGTGAAACGGACGGAAGAACGGAGGCCGGATCTGTTGGATTCCTGATACAGGATACAAGATGCAGGATCCGGGATCTTGTATCCTGTATCAACTTTTCAAGACTTTCTCACCCACACCAACTCCGCAAAACCCAATAAATCCCAGAAAATATTTCCCTGCAGTTTTTTTCCGGTGAACCAGCTTTTGATGATGCGGAACGGCATGGCCAGCATGAACCAGGCGTTTCTTCTCAATCCGCCTTTTAAAACCGTGCAATTATTTTCTTCAAACAGTTTTGATAATTCTTTCACCGAATAAACCCTCACGTGAGTATGATCGTCTTTAAAATTCAGTGAGCCGTACATAGAGGGAAGGCGGGTGCTTTTTTCACCGGGATATTCCACATACATATAACCGCCGCTTTTTAGTTTGGGCAACAGGCCCCTGATCACTTCATCGCCGTTGTACAGATGCTCGATCACATGCACCATTAAAACAGCATCAAAATAATTATCGGGTATAGAAGAGAAATTGAGTTTGGTGAGATCCATCTCATAAAAAGCTGTCATCTGCTTAAAATCCTCTTCGCTGTTGTTATAATCCTTTTCCATATCCACGCCGTGGTACTCGCAATTAGGGAAAACATTCTTTGCTTTACTGGCCGAATGATTGCCGGCGCCGATATCCAGCAGGCGGAATGGTTTATTACCAAACGCCCTTTTTAAAAAAATGAATTTGGTTATGAAGGAAGAAAAGAAGGCTTTAGAATTCATGCGCAAATATACGGGGATGCCAGATACAGGATGCAGGATACAGGATGCAGGATCCAAGATACAGGATACTGGCCCATCCTGTATCTTGGATCTTGTATCAGTCTTTTTTAACCCCGATCACCGGCAACGCTTTCTCCCGTATCATATCATTCAGCTTCACCAGGTCTTCTTCCATGATCTTTTTCAGTTTGTTCAGCTGTGCATCGGCCTGTGCCGATAATTCTGCATACGCTTCTTTTACCTGTTTGGCCGGGGCAGCATTTCCGCTGGAAGCAAAATCATACAATCCTGAAATTTTATCATCCAGCCGGATGGGATAATTCAGTACATCCTGTCCGCTCTTTGCTTTTGTCTGGTGCAGGGCTTCTTCTATCACCGTCATTTGCTTATTGATGGTATCGGCCTGTTGTTTTATTTCTTTGGGACAATTCTTTCCCTGCTTATCAATAAAATCATTGATCTGCTTCCGCAGGTCCCGGATATTCTTACCGGCTTTTTGTATCTCGTTGAACTTATCCCTTACGGTGATGAGGAAATCAAATTGCTCCTCATAATCCCGCTGCGATAAGTTATACACCGGGTTTGCCTTAATGATAAAACTTCCTTCAGCCGAATCCTTATCAGCCTTTATTTTATAGAAGTATTGGCCGGGAGCGCCTTTGGGCCCGGGCACAGTGCCATGCCACAGGATCAAACCATCTACCCTTTCGGCAGGCGGATAGAACATATTCCATACAAAACGGTTCATCCCCTTGCTTACTTCTATCTTATCGTCTTTTGAATTAGCAGCAAAAAGTTTGATCTGTTTTTTATTCTTATCCAGTATCTCAATACTTACTTTGGAAGAATCGGATACATTCTTCAGGTAGTAGTTAATGATGGAACCGTTCGGCGGGTTCATCCCCGCATTTCTTGGACTGGGATTCTGGAAGCCATCGTAACGGTACGCATCGTTTACGCCAAACACAAATAAATTTTTATCGGCAATGCTGTTGTCTTTCTGCTGCACCACTGTCAGGTCATCCAGCACCCAGAAAGACCTTCCCTGCGTGGCAACGATCAGATCGTTTTCTTTTATGGTAAGATCGGTGATGGGAACAAGGGGTAAATTAAGTTGAAAGGATTTCCAGCTGGCGCCGTCATCATAACTGATATACATGCCGTATTCGGTTCCGCAGTATAAAAGTCCGGGTCTTCTCCTGTCGGCCCTTAAAGCCCGTGTAAAATGAAGCGAAGGAATACCGGTTGTGATCTTGGTCCAGGTCTTCCCGTAATCTTCTGTTTTAAAAATATAAGGAGCAAAGTCATCGCTCTTGTATTTGGTTCCTACAAAATAGGCTTTGCCTTTTTTAAACGGATCGGTCTCTACGCAATTCCACATCATCCATTGGCCGGCTGCTGCGGGTGTTACATTCTCCCAGTTCTTACCACCGTCTTTGCTTACGTGTACCAGGCCGTCGTCGCTTCCTGTCCACAGCAGGTCTTTTTCCAGGGCCGATTCGGTTGCGGTAAAGATGGTACAATACACTTCCACGCCGGTATTATCTTTTGTAATGGGGCCGCCGCTTGAACGTTGTCTTGTCTTATCATTTGTGGTCAAATCCCCGCCCAATGCCGTCCAGGAGGCGCCTTCGTTTTCGGTGACAAATAATATATTACCCCCGGCATATAATTTTTTTGGGTTGTGCGGCGAGAAGAAAATGGGGAAGTTCCATTGAAAACGGTATTTGGAAACATCGGCACCGGCGCCCAGGGGATCATCGGGCCAAACACTTACAGCCCTGTTCTCGCCGGTTTTGTGATCAAGCCTTGATAAATAACCGCTGTAATTTCCTCCATACACGATATCGGTGTTCAATGGATCGGCCACTACATAACCGCTTTCTGAGCCTGCAGTGGGCTGCCAGTCATCGGTTGATATCTGCCCGCCATCGCTTCTTGACAATATCCGCACGGTTGAATTATCCTGCTGTGCTCCCAATATGCGGTAAGGAAAATGATTGTCGGTGCTGACCCGGTAGAACTGTGCAGTAGGTTGATTTTCGTATGTACTCCAGTTATTGCCGCCGTCAAAACTTACCTGTGCGCCGCCGTCATCACCGATCACCATCCGGTTGCCATCGGCGGGATCTATCCACAGGTCGTGGTGATCGCCATGCGGCGTGCTGATGCCGCGGAATGTTTTTCCGCCATCGGTGCTCTTTAAAAAACTCACATTGAGAACATAAACGATGTTCTCATTTTTCGGATCGGCAAACATCTTGGTATAGTACCATGCCCGCTGCCGGATATTATTATCGCTGCTTTGCAGTGTCCAGCTTTCGCCGGCATCGTTGCTTACATACAAACCACCTGCTGCATTTTCGATCAACGCATAAATTTTATCGGTATTGGATGGGCTTACGGTAACGCCCACAATACCCCAAACACCTTTTGGAAATCCTTTGGCAGCAGAAATATTTTTCCATGTTTCGCCACCATCGGTGCTTTTCCAGATACCACTTCCGTCGCCGCCGCTTTCTAAACTGTAAGGCGTACGTAATATGCGCCAGGTGCCTGCATAAAGAACGGAAGGGTTTCCGGGCTCCATGACCAGGTCGCTGCAACCGGTTTGATCATTCACATACAATACCTTCTTCCATGTTTTGCCTCCGTCGGTTGTTTTAAAGACGCCCCGCTCTTCATTGGGGCCAAACAGGTGACCGATGGCTGCCACCCAAACAATATCGGGGTTCTTTGGATGAATAACAATGCGGATGATATGCCGGCTATCTTTTAAGCCGATATTGCGCCAGCTTCTTCCGCCATCATCGGTGCGCCAAATGCCAAAGCCTTCGCTCACATTTCCCCTTAATGAATTTTCTCCTTCGCCCACATATAATATGGTAGGATCGCTGGGCGCTACAGAAACACAGCCAATACTGCCGCCGAAATACTTATCGCTGATATTTTTCCAGTTGCTGCCGCCGTCAATGGTTTTCCATACACCACCGCCCGTGGCGCCGAAATAAAAAGTGTTCTTTTGATTAAGGTCTCCGGCAACGGCGCCGCTTCTGCCACCCCGGTAGGGGCCAATGGAACGGTATTTCACTTTACTGAATAAAATACTGTCGTAATTACTTACCGGTGCAGATGGTTTCTTTTGCGCAAAGGAAAAGGCAACAGCAAAA
This sequence comes from Ferruginibacter sp., assembly GCA_035328475.1. Taxonomy (GTDB): domain Bacteria; phylum Bacteroidota; class Bacteroidia; order Chitinophagales; family Chitinophagaceae; genus Ferruginibacter. The sequence goes on along the minus strand of DAOLIP010000050.1, from coordinate 113 downwards.
AATGCCGCAGCAAGCAGTGTTCTTTTTTTCATCATAGATAAAATTAGTACAGGAAGGTACAAAATGAAATGAAAAGCCCCCCGGTAAACCGGGGGGCTTTTCTGATCGGTATC
>DAOLIP010000049.1:0-25144 GCA_035328475.1 Ferruginibacter sp. | reverse complement strand
AAAACCACTAAGCCCAAGGATGATGGCAGCGATTAACAGAATTGTTTTTTTCATATTTATTGCTTTGTTGGTCTTTATTATTAATTATTTACTTTATGTTCCTGGCGTGTAGCATTACCATTTCCACCAAGTGGCGTACTCAGTATGATTGCTCCATCAGACGGTTTTGCAGGTGGTGGCAACGTCTGTGTTGTAGCCCTTGTATAACCATCTAGGTTTACATCTCCTGGAGTATATCCACCTGTAGCATTTGCATCACCGCCCAAAATTGTTAAGATGGCTGCAACATCAGATGGTTTTAAAGGAGGTGGTATGGTTTGTGTGGTCGCCCTTACGTAAACATCCTGGTTAACATTACCTCCCCACAGCATAAACACTGAACCGTTTTGTGCCATGGCTGCATTGGTAAGTATTGTTCCATCCTGCAATGCCTGCGCCTGTGCTGTTGTAAAATCATAAGTAGCAGGTGCGGTAGCGTTACCGTCAACCAACTGTGTTGTTCCTGATCGTACTCCCAGGTGATTCCTGTGACGGATAACTACAAAATAGTTACCCGAAGCAATACCTCTGAAGGATACACTTGATGTACCATCAACATCCACTATCATACCATCTTCACGTATGATTGCTGCTCTCCTTGAAATAACTGTAGTTGGTGTAGTGGCATCCCTTAGTTCAAGCAATACCCAATCCATAGGATCATTAGTTGCTCCCGTATTTGCGAAGAAACCTGATGATACAGATTCTGTTCCTGCATAACTGTATGGAGCTCCAGTGTATGGTTGTGTTAATGCACCTGCATTTGTTGCAGTAGTCCATTGGGCGGTGTTGGCCCTATGCTGACCTAAACCGGCATTGTATGCACCCTGCAGGAATATTTTAGCAGAGAATACAATCCTATCTTCATACGCACCCATTGATGGCGGGTTGTTACGGGTTGCATTTGTATAGTCATTGGTAACGCCTGCAATGGTAACGCCTGCACCGATCACTGTTGAAGTAGGTTGCAGCGACAGGTTGGTTGGGCTGGTGAACAGCGGATTCACCGCCACGCTGTTTGCATCACCGCCGCTGGCTCCCTGCCATGCGGCGAGGTTGGCGTATTCGGTGGTACCGTCATAACCAACTGCACCGGCTGAATAGTAGTCGTTGTAGTTAATGCTGCTGAACACGGTGTTGGCTGCAGCGCTGACGATAGCATACCGGCCACCAAGGGTTTGTGTATTGGCAAAGATGTTGTCCCGTATATCCAGCGAAGCTGCGGTAGTAACGGTAGCCGCGATATTGATGGCACCCGACCTTCCTGCCACATCTGGCTGGTCGGTGTTCAGGTGTATGCTGTTGAAACGGATGTTGTAGCCGCCGCCAGACTGTACCATGATACCATAACCATTGTCTGTGGCATCAACACCATTGAAACCATCACTGGCCACATCGTAGATCACGTTGTTGTACACATTGGTATTGGCCGTGGTTGACGAAGATGCCAGCATGATACCGTTTGAACCCCAGCCGGTAGTGCTTGTATTCTTTATGTTCGAGATGTTATTGCGGAAGACATTCACGCCGGTACTTGCACCCTGGATATTAATACCCGATGCGGTTGTACTAACAGCCGATGAAACGTTAGAGATGGTATTGCCCGAGATACTGCTGTTGCTGGCACCGCTTTGCAGGATGCCTGCAGCAAAAGCACTTGAGCTTCCGCCGCTGGGTTGTGAAATGCCCGAGATCGTATTATTGGTAATATTTGTATTCGGGCTGGTGGTAACGATACCGCCAAATGTGGTACCTGTACCTGCACTTGACAAAGTACTGATGGTATTGTTACTAACGTTAATGGCAGTGGCTGTGCTGCCCGGTGTAACATAGATACCGGTTGCATTAAAGGCACCTGTATTGGTAGCGGTGAGCGTACTGATGTTATTGCCCGATACCGTACCGGCATTGGTGCCTGTTGCCAGCCAGATCGCTCTTGGCGATTCGGCGTTGGCATTAGACATGTTGGCGATGTTGTTATTTGAAATAGTAACGCCATCAACGCCCTGTGCATAGAGACCTACCAGGCGTATTGAGTTTGCTCCTGCTGTATTCAGGTCGTTGCCGGTGAACAGGGTGCCGCTTCCGTTTCCGGCAACAGTGGCTGCATTGGCAAATACACCAATAAATGCCAGTTGGATGCTGTTGTTCTGAACAGTGATGTTATTAAAGTATCCCGGGTTGCCAGGTGTGGCTGCATCGGAAACAAATATGGCTGATGAAGTATTACTTCCGTTGATGATGATACTGTTCTTAACCGTACTGTTGGCGATCGGTGTTGTGCCGGTTGAACCGAACAACATTACAGAAGGACCGGTGGTGGATGTATTGGTGATGGTCAGGTCACGGGTTGTTCCGCCGCTGTTTGAACCATCGATGGTTACGTTACTGCTCAGTATCCTTACCAGGGCATTATTATTTAACGTACCGGTTAAGGTAGCGGTAACGCCTGTATTTGGTTTGATCACGAGGCTGTAACTGTTGAGTGTACAACCGCCATCCTGTATCTGGTTCAATGCAACGGCGCCGGTTTCGGTTACCGAAGCATCCAGGATGTTAACAGTAGTATTACCCACCAGGCCATTTGTATTAATCGCATTGAATAAACCTGCTGCACCTGTCAGTGATGTATAATTACCGGCAGCGCCCACGGTTAACGTGGTATTGAGCCCTGTAGTAATACTATAATTATTAATGGTTCCGCCGATGGGGAATGCACCTGCTGTAAGCGCCACACTGGCCGGTGCAGCAGCAAATGTACCGCTGTTGATGGCCACATTTGGCGTTGCTGCCAGGTCCTGCGCCACTACAAAGTACTGAACATTGTTTCCCACGGTAACGCCCGTTCCGCCATTGAGCAATGAATAATCAATGGTGAATGTGAACGGACTTACCGCATTGGATGCCTCTGCATATTTCCATCCGTCGGTACCGCTGGTATTATCATTCCAAACGTTCCCGTCTGTACTGCGTTTGTAATAAATCCTTGGTCTTGTTCCTACGGTTACATTGATGCCGCTGTTATCAGATGCACTGGCTGTAAATGGCCTGTTGGCAGTACAAGTGGTATTGGTTAATGCCACATAAGTAATACCTGGTGCAAACAGGTCTAACGGAACGCCATCAAATTCGTCGGCACCCATATCCGGTGCGGTGGCACCACCGTTTACAGATCCCGCAGGTCCGGGTCTTGCATCATTATCATAGTCAACCGTAATGCCTGTTCCTGCAGTTCCGCCTGATTCAAGTTGTGTTGGGGTAACTCCCATATTAAGGTGCAGGTTACCGGCTGCGGAATTGACAAAGGTTACCGTAACACCTGCAAAACTGTTTGCATCACCTGCTGATGCAGCCTGCCAGCCTGCAAAGTTTGTAGACGTGTTCCAATAACCGGTTGCACCTGAACCATTCAGGGCATTGTAATTGGAAGCGCCAGCTGCCCAGCCAACAGCAGATGAAGCCGCATTGCCGTAGTTATTACCGATGGCATAATGAATACCGGTTCCGCCGGTACGGGTATTGTTGAAAATATTATTACGGATATCCACTGTTGAGGTAATTGCCGAAGTGGCGCTGTTATCTCCCCGCATGAAACAGAAGGAAGGCAATGCACCTGCTGCAGCCGCACCTTCAATATTAACCGTATTATTATATACGAAGTTTGTATTGGTGATAAATGAATTGATAATGCCCATGAACTGTGTATTGGTAGTTTGCCCATTACCCAGCGAGATCATGTTATTACTGATGGTAACGCCTGATCCCAAAGCAGCCCTGATCAGCAGACCGATAGCTGTTGGTGGTGTGGTGGCTACCGCCATGGTGGATGCATTGGTGATATCGTATATCTTATTCCTTGTAATAACGCCGTTGGAAGGATTGGAATAACCGATACCGGTAGGATTTGTCTGAACAGCGCCGGTATTGGTGGCCCTTATCGCATAAACTTCATTCAATGATATGGTAGCACCCGCCGGTGATGTACCGGTATAACAGATACCCTGAACAGCCGTTGCACCGCCGGCTACTGTTGTATTGGCACTTGCCCCGGTGATATCGTGTATGATGTTGGACGAGATATTGGCCTGTACTGTACCGCTATAGATAATACCACGTATCACCGCACTTGTACCCGTAGAGGCCTGGTTCATATTGGCGATGGTATTCCCGGTGATGGCAACTGAAGTTCCGGTGGTTACCCCACTGGTAACCTGTATACCATGTAAACTTTGTGTTACAGTTGCTGCAGTAAGCGAGTTGATACTGTTAGCCGTTCCGTTACTTCCGATAGTATTACCAATGATCGTGGGGGTTCCGCCGCTCACATAGATACCATTGATCCCCTGGCCGATACTGGTTGTAGTGCCTACCAGGTTTATTGAACCCACTGTATTATTGCGGATATCGGCCGTCCCGGCACCTGAATAAGAGATCATGTTTGCGGTACCCCCCGTGTTGGTTTGCAGGGTTACCGTTATAGAGCCATTACCTGTTCCGGATCCAATGGTATTACCGGTAGTAGTTCCGATATTGGCACTACCGCCTGAAACCCAGATACCGGAGAAGTTGCCATTGGCCGTGGTTGCACTGGAAGTGGTATTCACATTGAAATTAGCAATGGTATTACCCTGTATACTTGTTGTTGCCGTAGCATCGGCACTAACAGATATACCTACAAACCGGTTTGTAAATGCACCGGCTATTGTCCAGGCTGTACCACCTGCACCGGTTGTACTGCCACCAATGGAGTTTCCGGTAATTATATAACCGGTTCCGCTGTTACTAATAAACACGCCGGAGTGCTGGTTGCTGGCAGTAGATGTTCTTGTAGCCGTTTGATAGAAGTTATTATTGGTGATCGTCCAGCCGCTGCTGAATGAGTTGATGTTCATCCCAGCTGATGCCGAAGCAGCACTGAAGTAATCAAAGATATTGTTGTTAGATATGGTGATGCTGCTGTTATCCAGTGAGGCGTTTGATCCCAGTGAATAGATGCCGTAAATCGGGTTGACCGCATTGGGTCCGATATTACAATTGTCGATCGTATTGTTGTCATTACCCGTTGTTCCGGTTGTACCCAGGAAATTAACCACCCCTGTTGAAGTATTATCACTCTTCAGCGCACTGTATATCACGTTGTTATTGGTAGCGTCATTGATGAATGTAATGGCTGAACCGGTAGCATTGGTATTGGTAATGGTAAGTTGACTGGCTCCGGCGCCTCCTACCCTTCCATCGATGGTTACATAATCGGCTCCATTGAGGGTAATGAGTGAACCGGCGCCGCTACCGCTTATCACTGTTGCAGGCTGTGTTGGCCTGATGGTGAGGGTATTGGTTGCACTGGCCGTTGCATTACTGTTGATACTGATTGGGAATGTTTCGCCGGCACTGTATGAAGCATCCAGCAGGTTAAAGAGGACAGCCCCTGTCAGACAGCCTGTATTATATACATTGATCGCTGCAGTAAGCGTAGGATAGTTGCCACCACCGCCCACTGTATAGGTGCCGTTCAGGGTCGTTCCTACCGTTGTGCTGTTTGGTGATGTAGGATGCGTGGTAACTGTATTAACATCGGTAGCAACCAGGCCGGCAGCAGGGTTTGATCCGATATTGGGAACCCCAGCCTGGTCTTGTGCAATAACATAATAGTCTATCACGTCAGCACTGGTTAAACCACCCATCGTGGCCGCTGATATGGTGAAGTCCCATGTACCACTTGTGCCGTTTCCGGTCATCAATGTACCCTGAGATGAGAACCAGGTTCCCGCATTTTTACGATAATAAACCCTGGGTTGTAATGCACCGGCAGTTGGTACCGTTGAAGGATCAGCGATTGTAACGCCTGCCAGTAAGCGGTCGCCTGTTGAACAACTCAGTGTTAATGGGGTATAAGTAATGGTTGGCGGAGTTCCGTCTACCGCTTGTTCGTATGCACCTATTGTTGGCGTTGCAACACTACGGGTGAACCCGGTTATATCATCCAGCACCGATAACGGAGTACCTGCATTAAGCAGCGGAGAACCTAAACCAGGCCGCAGGTTGGTGGCTGAATTCAACAGTGGGTTAACGCCGATAGAGTTAGCTTCTCCCGCAACAGCCTGCCAGTTAGCAAAGGTTGTATAATTCACTGCATTGAATCTTCCGTAATGTCCTACAGCAGGTGCCGTGGCATTTACATACAGCGAATTGTAATTAAGTGTAAACCCGGCCAATGATGTTCTTGTTGTATAATGTGCATACAATGTAGCAGCCGCTACACTGGTACCGGTCATTGCAAATACGTTGTTACGCAAATCCAACGCATCGGCATTTGTGGACGTTAGCCCGTTACCGTTTGCAAAGCAGGCCGAACCGCCGGTGCCTCCTGTTCCGGACAATGACCCGGTCAGGTAAACGGTGTTATAATAGTATTTGTCTCCGTAACCGCCGCCGTTGCTGATACCGGAGGTATTCCAACTGGTGCTGGTTGCAGTAGACTTAAGATCGTAAATGATATTGTTGCTGATGGTTAGATTACTTGGGCTGCCCACTACATTATAAGTAGCCGATGACGTGTGGATACCCACCATTTTACCGGTGCTTGAACCGGTATAGTTGAGATTATGGATATTATTTTTTGAGATCGTCGAGTTCTGGTTGTCCAGGATGATCACACCACCCGAGTTGGCAGTGCTGGCCTGTACCTGGTTCTGAATCTCATTCGACTCAATCAATGCAGCAGTCTGGAATTGAACGGTTACACCAGTGAATCCGAACCCATTGGCAGGAGTACCAATCGTGTTTTGTATAACCTGTAAACCGGTGCCAAGTGTAGCAGCATCCACACCCCTTACAAAAATACCATACTGTACCAGTGTAACCTGGTTGTTCTGATACGTGTTGGCAGCATTATTGGTTAATGCACTTCCGGTTGTTGATATAGAAGCAGTACCTCCCTGGAATATACCCATCAGGGTAGTGGTGGTTGCATTACCGGTAAGGTTACAGTTCTTAATTATATTATTGTTAGCCCCATCAGATGCACTTGCACTGGCAACCCAGATCACTGCACTGGAAGTACCTGTGTTTGTATTGCTGATGGTCATGTCTCTGGATGCAGATCCGTTGTTAGAGCCATCAATGATCACCCTGTCGGCACCATTCAGTTTCAGTACGGCAGTAGTTGAACTGGTGCTGATGGTTGGTGTGGTAGCTGCTGCCGGCTTAATGGTAAGCGTATAGTTTCCGGCGCCGCATTCTGTCCACTGGGTAATGGTCATTGCTCCTGCTTCGGTAAGGCTGTTCAATATGCTGAACGTAGTATTACCGGCGAGGCCTTTTGTATTCACATCTGCTATGGCATCCGTTAAGGTTGCATATGCACCGCCACCGCCAACGGTATAAGTGCCGCTCAACGGGCCTGTAACAATGGTGCGGCTGCCTGCCGGCGCCTGTACTGTTGGTGTTTGTGCGGAGCCAACAGTTAATGAGTTGCATTCTGCATCAATCACATTGGTGGCCGTTGCAGAACAAGGCACATCATATGTGAGCCAGAAATAGTTGGTGCCCTCAGCCAATGCCTGAGTAGCCGTTATGGGGAATGATCCATTTGGTGCCGCTACAGTTGATCCTACCTGGGTAGTAGTGGCAAATGTTGAGCTGGTGCCTGTATACCACAATTTTGCATTGGCAATATCTGCCACGTTCGTGGTACCATTGGTATTTAAAGTGAAGCTGGTAACGTTCAGCGGGTTTAAAGCGCCCGTTGTTACAATCTCTATACCGATCACCTGCTGGTTGGTTGTATTGGTGGCCACGTTTGAAACATTGGCCTGCGTGGTTGTACTTGAAATATAGGTCATATTAGATGCGGGAATGCCGTCGAATTCATCGGCACCTATATCCACCTGCGTGGCTCCGCCATTGGTTGAACCTGAAGGACCTGGCCTTGTATCATTATCAATATCGGTAGTTATACCTCCGGCAGGAGTACCGCCTGATTCAAGCGGGCCGCTGGTAGCTGCGGGTATGTGCAGGTTGGTTGCCGAAACAAACCCGGGTATAACATTGAATGAATTGGCATCACCACCTGAACCAGGAGTGCCTGCTCCCTGGGCTGCTTTCCATCCCGTGAAGTCCCTGTTATTGGCCAGGGCTGTTCCCAGCCATTGACCCAGGGTAGATGGCGTGGAAGTATAAAGGTCGTTATAATTGGAAGCTGTAGCTGCCCATCCGGTTGCCGCTGCATTGCTGTTGGCAATGGCTACATGAAAACCGGTACCACCTGAACGGGTATTGCTGAAAATGTTGTTTTTGATATCTACCGTTGCCAAACCGCTGCGGTTAAATGCATAACTGTTGTTTGCACCGGCAGAGTTTGTTCCGGTTACGGATACTGAGTTGAAATAATAATTGTTGGTTCCGGTTCCTGCATCTTCAATACCGGTGATCCTGGATTCGAGGCCTGCTGTATTGCCTACACCGATCATATTGTTTGAATAAGTTACACTGCCGGAAGAGTTATAGATACCGAATATCCTGGGTGAACTGGTCCCGGTTCCGGTACCATCTCCCAGTATATTGTATATATTATTCTTGCTTACGGTTGTACCGGTTACCGCACCGGAAATAACGATTCCTGCCGTAGTATATGCAGAAGTACCCGTATTGGTGTTGCGTATGTTGTAAATCTGGTTTCCTTCCACCAGGTTACCTGAAGTAGCCGTAGAGATGAGGATACCTACCGGCAGGAATGAGAATGCCGTACCGGTACCGTATACATTGAAATCACGGATGGTATTGTTGCGGATGGTTGCAGTACCGGCGCTGATATTAATACCTGCTGTGCGGTCACCGGCATTTCGGTAATAAGATACGTTACCTATGATATTGTTCTGGATATCTACCACACCCGTGCCGGAATTGGTGATAATTCCGTTGTCGTAAGCGTTGCGGATGGTATCGTATACCGCCGCAGCTCCACCAAATGTATTGGCGCCGCCGGTACCGATATTTACGTTACCACCTGTTACGCTTACACCAAATACAGAAGATAAAGTACTTGTGGTAGAGGTTGAAATATTTGAAACAGTATTTGAATTAACATTGGTTGCCGTGGTGGTACCTACAGAAAGCAAAATGGCTGTGAGGTTAGTGGAAGACGAAGTAACTTCCAGGGCTGTACCACTCCTGTTGGCGGCAGCGCCTCCAATACTGTTACTGCTGATGGTGTGCCCGTTGGTGGCTCCGGTGATGGAGATACCGGTATAGGCTGCACCGATCGTACCGGTGGTTTGATAAAGTTTATTGCCGCTAACGGTATGTGTATTACCCCCTGCCAGCGAAATGGCAATGAGGGTAGAAGTTCGTGCAGCGGTTTGGTAAACGTTGTTATTGGAAATTGCCCAGCTATTGCCGGCTCCTGTACTGCTCACGAGGATGCCTGAACCTGTCCAGTTAAAAATATTGTTGTCGGAAATGGTATTGGATGCATTGAGTGCTGCTCCGGTACCACTTGAATATATTGCATTGACAGGAACGGTTGCTCCATCCCGGATATCATTATTGTTGATGATGTTACTGCTGTTACCCAGCGACCCGGTAGATGTACTGAATACGATGGATCCGCTGGCAGCAGAAGAATTAACACCGAGGATGATCGAATTCTTCACCGTATTGGTGGTGGCATCATTGATGAACTGGAATACAGAACCACCGGTATTGGTATTACTGAAGGTCATATCCTTTGATGAGGATCCGTTGTTGGAACCATCAAAGATCACATTATCGGCGCCATTGAGGTTGATCATCGGGCCGGCCACAGTTCCGGATACAACAGGTGATGTGGCTGTTTGCGGAACAATGGTGAGTGTATACGGACCAGCACAACCATATGCTAACTGGTTAAGTGCAACAGCACCGGTTTCGGTGGTATTTGAAATAACAGTTATGGTGGTATTCGCCGTGAGACCACCGGCATTGATGGCTGCAAACAAGCCGCCTGCACCGGCTTCTGTCAATGAATTGTAAGTGCCGCCTGAACCCACCGTAATGCCGGTTGGTGCAATGCCTGCCAGTATAGAGTAGCTATTGATGGTACCGGTAAGCGGGAAGGCGCCGGCGGTAAGTGCAACACTGACTGGGGTTGCATTAAAGATACCGCTGTTGATTCCTACGTTGGGTGTACCTGCCTGGTCCTGCGCAACTACAAAATATTGAATGGTTTCTCCTGCTACTGGTGCGCCGGTAAACAATAAGCTATAGTCAGCAGTAAAACTGAATGGTGAACCGCCTACACCTGCTGCTTCCACATATTTCCAACCGTCGGTACCATTCGTGTTGTCATTGAATGTGTTTGCATCGCCTGATTTTTTATAATACAGGCGTGGCCTTGTACCAGCGGTGGTATTTACTACGCTGGGATCTGTAATAGTAGCAGTCAGAACCGGGGCAGTGAGGCAAAGTGTATTTATTAGTGTTGTGTATGTAATTACCGGGCCGGCAAGGTCTAGACCAATACCTTCCAGTTCCCAGGCACCAATATCGGGTGCGGTACCTGTACCGGTATAGCCACCATTACCCTGGCGTATTGTACCTGCGTAGTCATCTGTGAATGTTGCAATATTCACCGCACCGCTTTCGATCTGTTTGGAAACATCTGTCCTGTATTTGAGGAAGTTGGCATTGGCGCCGGATGTACTTTGAAATTCAGGATCTTCTGAGAAAGAAGTGGCATCCCTTGGTGCTACAGCCGCTTTAAAGGCAGCAATATTGAATGCCGTAGTTCCATCATGCATCACTGAACCTGTAGTGGTATAAAAGTCATTGTTATTGGAAGCAGTGCCGTAGTTACCCAGTGTGGCAGCGGCGCTTCTCCTGAAAACGGTGACAACTCCTGTACCGGCAGGAGTTGAATTATTGACAAGGATATTATTCCTCAGGTTCAGTGTGGCTGTAGTAGCTGTAGCGCTGGCTGCATGGAAGATGCCTGTCGTTCCAAAGTTAGCACCTGTTGATGTAGCGCTGACATTAACAGAGTTATAGTATACGTTCTGTGTAGTCGTTGTTGAAGTTGAACTTACACTGATCCCCCTGATTGCATCAGTAAGGCTAGCTAAAGGTGCGGTAAGTTCGCCAATAAGGTTATTGTATGTGTTGACCGTGGTTCCACCGGTTAATGAGATACCATTTACTGCCGGAGATGTTGTAGAGATTGCTCCGCTTACTGATAATCCATAGATTTTATTTTTAAATAAATTTACTGTTGTACCCGAGGAAACTAATATACCGTTTACCTGGGGCGATGTGGCCCCGGATGCAGACAACGTATGAATTGTATGTCCACTGACAATTTGGGTAGTACCTCCGCTTATTGATATACCTATTACAACACCAGATGCACCTGATGAAGATAAACTATTGATGGTGTTGTTTGATATTGTCTGGGTTCCTCCGGAGGAAGCAAGACCTGTTACATTACCCGTTCCGGTGATATTGGTAATAGTATTGCCGGAAACAGACGCAGCACCACTGAAAGAAACAGACAGAGCTGTTATAGCACTTGTACCCCCTGACCAGTTATTAAAAGTATTACCTGTAACTGTTTTTGTAGGAGAACCGCCATCCGTACTTGCCCAGCCGGCAATGGTTGTAGCGCCGGTCACAGTAATATTTGAAAAATTATTACCTGTGTTTATTTCGTTGATAGTAGCACCCGAAGTTGAGTTTGAATTATAAAGAGTTAATGTACCTCCTGCCCCTGTTTTATTAAATGCAGTAACAATGGAGTTGTTATTAATATTACCTGTTCCGCCTGTTGGCCTTGCCCAGTTATTAGAAATAAATGTGAATGAACCGGTGGAACTGGATGTAAGATTAGTAAATGTATTGTTGCTGATGCTATGCGTAATAGGGCCGTTTGTTGTAGAACCGCTTTGTGTTATTGCTGTGATTGTACCTGTAGCCGCTGCAATAGTATGATTCAGGGTTGTGAAATTATTGGCATTAATAGTGATGGTTGTATTTAACGTGCCGTATCCGCTTGGCAGGTTAATACCATTAATTGCACCTGCCAATACATGGCTGGTTAAAGCAAGTGTATTATTGTTTATTGAACTTGAAACAGTCGTTGTTCCGCCGGTTGTGGATGCGGCAGGTATTTGAATACCGTTTAATGTTCCTGCTGTTACACCGGCAGCTCCTGATGAACTGGTTAAGCTATTATAAGAAACATTAAACCCTAATGAGTTTCTGATTAAAATACCATTTATTGTTATCGAAAGGTTTGCATAGCCTGAAACACCAGTGGTTGTTGTACCAAAGTTAGTAATCGTATTACCCGTTCCGGCGCCGGCCCCGCCGATATCAACTCCCGTATTCATATCTGCTACAGCCGTTGGGCCTACTACAACTATTCCCATATTTACATCGGTGATAGTATTGGTATAAATTTTCAAACCGCTGTTTCCGCCTGCTGTTGTTGTTGCTGTAGCTGATGTTGTTACAGTAGTTGCCGTGTGTGTTGAGTTGGAATAGATACCAAAAGTATTCTGATATGTTCTGTTAAGGTCAATTGTATTATTCTGAATGGTGATGTTCTGTGCTCCATTGGTAGTTGATGCATATAATAATGCCACACCCCACTCTGTCATATTATTAGTACCTGCAGCCGTTGTTGTATTAGCGGCATTTTCCTGCATCACAAAATTCTGGATAGTAATGAAATCACTGCCGATGATCTCAAAAATGGCATCATGCAATATTCCGCTGGCCTGTGGTGTAAAAGCGGTTATGGTATTGCCGCTTCCCTCAAAAGTAACTGTATTTACGGCCGAGGCTCCTGTAAGTATCGCTGTTATGGAGTAACCTCCCACAGGAGTTGTTTGCGGGTTAGCCGGGTCAAGTGTAATCGTCACCGGTCCCGAAATAGCCGTTTGCAGGTTCAGATCCGTAATCGCAGCAGCCAAAGAACCATAGGTGGCTGCAAGCCCCGGAGTTGTATTACCCGGGTTGGTTACCGTTACCTGTGCATTCGCAAAAGCCGCAAAACAAACCGTAAGCAGCAGCAAGCATAATTTTCTCATAAGAGCATTTTTGAGTTGTAAGGTCATAATATTTTTAAAAGCATTGGTAGTTGATACCATTACAATACACGCCAGTATGTACACCGGTGTGTCAGAAAATTTTCAAGAAGGGAATGGGCGGTGGAATTGATCAAGCCTTATAGTACATATGCACAGGGAGGGATGCAGGGATAAACTGATCTTTTTCCTTCGCCTTGTGCCGATGCAGTACAAACTTTAATGTCTTCCTTACTTTACCTGGTCAAGATAAAATACTTGGGGCGGTTTTTAATTGAATTGGAGCAGTTATACAAGGGGCGGAAAAGGATTGCAAATTACATTGCAGGCGGTAAATGTAGGGCATAAAATCAAAATGACCGAAAAAAATTTTGAACAGGAATACCTGAGAAAAAAAGCATCCCCGTTGTTTAAAACCTCATCGATCCTGCAGGATAAAGATATAAACAAAAAGCCCTTCCATTTACCGGAAGGGCCATTTTATAATTTAATAACTGAATTAGTGCTTTACAGCTTCTTTCGCTTTTTCTACTACTTTTTCAACGCTTTTCTTAGCGGTGTCGGCCACCTGGTTCATTTTAGCAGCTGCAGTGTCGACGATTGTTTTCATAGCATTAGCAGCAGTATCAACTACAGCAGGCGTATCAGCCTTTACTGTATCACCGGTTGCAGGCGTTTCAGTTTTTTCGCTTTCGTTGTTGCAGGCTGTCATTACAGTGGCAAGGGCCAGGATCGCAAATACTTTTTTCATTTGGTGTTTTTTTGGTTTTTTAATGATTGGGCGCAAATATAATAGGCGTTTTTAACCTGTGCAAGCTTTTGGGAAAGAATTTTGCAGATACAGGATACTAGATACTGGATGCAGGATGCTGGATACCCAGCATTATCTACTAGAATCCAGTATCTAGTATCCAGCATCCGACTCACTTCTTCCTGAAATAAATCCTCAAAGGTACCCCGGTAAACTTGAATTTCTCCCGTAGCTGGTTCTCCAGGTAATTGCGGTAAGGCGCCTTGATATCATCCGGGAAATTGCAGAAAAAGGCAAAGGCCGGGGTATGCGTGGGCAGCTGGCTTATGTATTTTATCTTAATGGCATGGCCCCTCACCACGGGTGGGTTGTAGGATTCGATAGCCTTCAGCATAATATCATTGAGTTGCGAAGTGGGTATTTTGCGCTTGCGGCTTTCATAAACCTCCAGGGCCGTTTCAATGCTTTTAAAGATGCGTTGTTTTTCGGTAACCGAAATAAAGATGATGGGTACATCGGAGAAGGGGGCCAAACGGCTCTTCAGTTCCTTTTCATAATCTTTGATGGTATTGGTCTTTTTGTCTTCCACCAGGTCCCATTTATTTACCAGCACCACAATACCCTTTGCTTTTTTTACCGCCATGGAAAAAATGGAAAGGTCCTGGGCGCTGATGCCCTTGCCGGCGTCCAGCATCAGCAAACAAACATCGGCTTCATCAAGCGCCTTAATGGCACGTATCACGGAATAAAATTCCAGGTCCTCATGCACTTTTGCCTTGCGGCGGATACCGGCGGTATCGATCAGTATGAATTCCTTATTAAATAAATTATAGTGAGTGTGAATGGTATCCCTGGTTGTTCCGGCAATATCGCTTACAATGGTACGCTCCTGCCCGATGAGTGCGTTCAGTAACGACGACTTGCCCACATTGGGCTGGCCGATGATGGCAAATTTAGGAAGGCCTTCTTCCTGCGTACCGGCTGCATCCTCTTCGCTGATCAAGGCAGTTACCGCATCCAGTATCTCGCCGGTGCCGCTGCCGCTGATGGAAGAGATGAAAAAAATATTCTCAAAACCAAGACTGTAAAATTCACTGGCTTCCAAAAGGCGTTCATTATTATCCACTTTATTCACCACCAGAAAAACCGGTTTGGTACTCCGGCGTAACAGGTCGGCCATGGCATTATCTAACTCCGTGATGCCTGTTGCTGCATCCACCATAAAGATGATGGCATTGGCTTCTTCAATGGCTATCACCACCTGCTTGCGTATCTCCCGTTCAAACACGTCGTTACTGCCGGCCACAAAGCCGCCGGTATCAATTACGTTGAAATTCTTTCCTGCCCACTCTGCCACGCCGTACTGCCTGTCTCTTGTTACGCCGCTTATATCATCCACGATGGCCTTGCGCTGTTCCAGCAAGCGGTTAAAGAACGTGCTTTTGCCCACATTGGGGCGGCCTGTTATTGCTAATGTGAAACTCATAATCTTGTTAATGGTTAATCGTTCATAGTTCATTGCAAACACGTTATCTTATTAAGCATTGCTATGAACTATTAACTATGATCTATGAACTAATACCCGTACTCCTTCAGCTGCATCTCGTTATCCCGCCACTTTGGTTTTACTTTTACAAATAATTCCAAAAACACTTTACGGCCTAAGAATTCTTCAATATCCTTTCTTGCATCGGTGCCCAGCCGTTTGATCATATTGCCGCCTTCGCCGAGTACAATGCCCTTTTGTGTTTCCCGCTGAACAATGATATCGGCAGCGATCTTTATCAGCGTTGCCTTTTCTTTGAACTCCTGTATCAGCACGGTGGTGTGATAAGGGATCTCATCCCCGTACAGTAAAAATATTTTTTCCCGTATCATTTCTCCTACAAAAAATTTGGTGGGCATATCACTCATATCGTCGCCTTCATAAAAGGGCGCCCCTTCCGGCAGGTAATGAAGAATGCGTTTCAGTAATTCGTTGATGCCTGTTTTTTTCAGTGCCGACACCGCCACCACTTCTTTACAATAGGGTTGCTGTTCAAAGAATTTTGTGGTTGACTTCAGCTGTTCATTATTCACCGTATCGGCCTTGTTTAAAATAACAATGGCGGGCGCTTTCAGTTTCAGTGCAGCGAATATGGCATTGCTTTCATCTGTGTTCTCCCGTACGTCGGTGATCAGTAATGCCACATCCGCATCTTCGAGACTGCCCCTCACAGCGTCCATCATTTTTTCGTGGAGCTTGTATTTGGGTTCAATGATACCGGGCGTATCAGAAAATATTACCTGGTAGTCTTTTTCGGTAAGAATGGCTTTTATGCGATGCCTGGTTGTTTGCACTTTGTGCGATACGATGGCCATCTTCTCTCCCACCAGGGCATTAAGCAAAGTGCTTTTACCTGCATTGGGCTTACCGAAAATGTTTACAAAACCTGATTTCATTATTTGTGATATTTAATAGAATTGATTACCACAAACAGACTGATAAAGAATGGAGAAGGTAATCATATCCATCAGCGGTAAAACCTGCTGAGAATAAAAAAGGCTCAATTGAGCCTTAGTTTTTTTGGCGAAGAAAGAATCTCACTTATTTACGCCTTTTTGTTGCGAAGACTGGGATCGAACCAGTGACCTTCGGGTTATGAGCCCGACGAGCTACCGCTGCTCTACTTCGCGGCGCAAAGATAGGCTTTTGAGACTTCGCTCCCAAATAATATAAATCCAAATGTCAAATATGTTTTTGAACCACATAGAACACAGGAAGCATAGAAAACACATAGGCCTGGCCATATGCTTTATATTCCAATGTAGTTCAAACCGGCACAGTATAAACTTTGATTTGTAGATTTGAGTATGATAATAAAACACCCCTCTTTTCCTATTGCCCTGCTGCTCCTGCTTTCAATGGCCGCATGTAAAAGCAAAATAAAACAGCAGGAGGATGAATTGTACAGCCGCCACCTGCAACGTACCGTAAAACTTACCATCATTACCACACCCATGCCCGATGATAAAAGCGAACTGAACCTGTTGTTGCTCAACGACGGGCAGGATATGGGGCCTTTCAGGATAAGGGAGATCGTAGACAGTCTTTACCGGAAAGGATTGATAAAATCCCTGCTGGTGGTGGGCATTCATGCCGGCGACCGGATGAAGGAATACGGTGTGGCCGATTACCCCGATTTTATGAAACGGGGCGATAAAGCCGCATACTATGATGCATTCATCAATAACGAACTGTATCCCTATGCAAAGAAGAAAGCAACGGTACGCAAATTCAGATCGGTAGTTATCGCCGGCTGCTCTATGGGCGGCCTTTCTGCATTTGATATCGCCTGGAACCGGGCCGATAAGATCGATAAAGTGGGGGTATTCTCCGGCTCGTTCTGGTGGCGGGATAAAGATGCTAAAGAAGCAGATTATTCCGATGAAAAGAACCGGATCATTTTTAATAAGCTGAAGGCATCAAGAAAAAAACCGGGATTGAAATACTGGTTCTATGCCGGCGGAAAAGAAGAAGAAGGCGACCGGGATAAAGACGGCATCATTGATGTGGCGGACGATACCAAAGATCTTATTGAACTGATCAAAAATAAAAATGTTTGTCTGCCGGATGATATCAGATTGAACGAAGACACTGATGGTAAACATGATTATGCATCCTGGAGTAAACAGTTGCCTGGGTTTTTAATATGGGCGTTCGGGAAATAGTTAATGGTTCATAGTTCATCACAACCGCAGCGGCCGCTTCACATGAACTATGAACCATTAACCATTAACTACTAACTTTTCTTCCTCGAAACCGTACTTGCCCCGCTGCTGTGCACATCCCGTATCAATGCCTCTCCTTTAAAATAGATATCGCTGGCACCGCTGGCATTGGCACTTATCTCTTTATTCACGGTAATATTTATATCCGAAGCGCCGGAAGCCTTTGCATGGCAAACATCTGTCACCAGTTCGTATCCTTTTACATCACTGGCGCCGCTGCTTTCAATATCCACTGTGTTGGCAGTACCCGAGATGCGTACATCCGATGCGCCGCTGAGTTCCAATTTAAGGCTGCTCACTTTAACGGCTCCTTTAAAATCACTGGCCCCGGATAGTTCCATATTCAATGATGCAGATTCGATACTGCCGGTAACCAGCACATCGCAGGCGCCGGAAGCATTTAATTTTTCCAATGTTTTGAATGATACATATGCTTTCAGTTTACGGTCCTTCATGCTCCAGTTCTTATTGCCGTCGTCATAAAAAATACGAAGCGTTCCGTTGTCGATCACGGTCTTGATGTTTTCTTTGAACCTGTCTTCCGAAGCGCTTACCGCAATGGCAACATCACTTGCCTGTGAAAGATAAAGATCGATGCCCCCGGAAACCTTGATGGCTTTAAAATCGCCGCTCACGGTTCGTACCGATGCATTGGGATCTACTACCAGTGTATTCTGTGCACTGCCCGGGAAGGCCGATGCCAGTACAAAAAGGGATATTAATATATTCTTCATAATGGTATGCTTTATCGGTTATGCTTTTTTAACAACACCGCCGCTGTTGATATTGATGTCGCGGATCAGGCCTGCTCCTTTATAACGGATTCCGCCGCCGCTGTTTGCCTTTGCAGTCAGTTCTTTATTGATGGTGATCTTTACTTCGCCGCCGCTGCTGGCCTGTGCATTGCAAAAGTCAACGGCCATATCGTATCCTTTAAAGCTGGCGCCGCTGCTTACTTCAATCACCAGTTTATCGGCTTTGCCCGTGATATTGATCTCCGAACCGCTGTTCTGGTCAATAGTAAGTTGTTTGGCATTTACCTGTCCTTCAAATTCGGAACCGCTGCTGAACTTCATATCAAGGTCCTCTGCTGCCATACTGCCCTTAACAGTAACCGATGATCCGGCAGATCCATGAAGCTTTTGCAGGGTTTTAAAAGAAACATAGGCTTTCAGTTTGCGGTTTTCGTGATTTGTCCAGGTAACTCCTTTATTATCGTAATAAATTTTCAGGGTGCCGTTCTCTATCTCTGTTTTAAAGCGGGCCAGGTGTTTTTCATCAGAAGCACTTACGGCCAGTGATTCTTCATTGCCCTGTGTGATGTACAGGTCAACACCGCTGGAAACAGAGATGGCTGTAAAAGATCCGCTTAAACTGCGGATGGTTGCATTAGGGTCCGCAATGGTTTTACCCTCCTGGGCAAAAACGGCCAGGGAGATAAAGCAGGTTAACGACAGAAATAATTTTTTCATCTTTTTTGTTTTTTTGTTTTTAATGGTAAGATGAAACTTCCGAACCAAAGCAACCGGACCGGGGGTGGCCTGGCCGCTTCAGCAAGGTAGATTCATGGCTATGATTTTTTATAATACGAAGCAGGATAACCATTTGTTACAGGAAGACGAAAAAATTGTAAAACTCCCCTACCTTTGCATTCAACAGTTCTTATTAACCGCCTGAATTTCCGGGGTGCTTTCCTTGAAATGTTTTGATAAACGCAACATGACAAGGAAGGCTGAGATGATACCCGTATAACCTGAACAGGATAATGCCTGCGAAGGGAGAAAGCCATCCCGCTTTTACCGTGATGGCCAACTGCTACGATCCATCCTCCCGGCTTCGGCCAAATTTTTACCAATGAAGAAGTTATTCTTTAGTACGGCACTGTTAGTTGCCGGTACCATTCTGTACGCACAAAAAGAGAAGAAATTCAATGATACCACCCTGCTGCAGCCGGTGGAGATACAAGCCGTACGGGCAGGAGATAAAGCCCCTTTTGCAAAGACGGATCTTACCAGGAAAGAGATCGAAAAGATCAACCTGGGGCAGGACCTTCCGTTTCTGCTCAATCAGACCGCATCGGTTGTGGTTAATTCCGATGCAGGTAATGGCGTTGGATACACGGGCATACGCATTCGGGGTACCGATGCCTCCCGGATCAATGTTACGCTCAACGGCATCCCGTATAATGATGCAGAAAGCCAGGGAACATTCTTTGTTGACCTGCCCGATTTTGCATCCTCTGCAGGAAGCATACAGGTACAACGGGGTGTGGGTACTTCTTCCAACGGGGCAGGGGCATTTGGCGCCAGCATCAACCTTTCCACCAATGAACTGAACAGAACATTTTATGCAGCCACCAACAACAGCTATGGTTCATTCAATACGCATAAGAACAATATCCAGTTCGGCAGCGGCCTGATGGGCAAACATTTTACACTTGATGGAAGGCTGAGCAGTATCCGGAGCGATGGGTATATCGACCGGGCAAGGTCCAACCTGAAGTCGTTTTACCTGAGTACGGCCTATACCGATTCTAAAAACTCCCTTCGGTTTAATGTTTTCTCGGGAAAAGAAAAAACCTACCAGGCATGGAATGGTGTGGCCGAAAATTTATTGGCTACCAACAGAACATACAACCCCAGCGGTACCGAAAGGCCGGGTGCCCCGTATGATAATGAAACAGACAACTACGTTCAGACCCATTACCAGATTTTTTACAACCGTAAAGTCAATAGTTACTGGAAGGGGAACCTGGCGTTTTTTTTAACAAGAGGAAAGGGATACTATGAACAATACAAAGCCGGCCGAAACTTATCGGATTATGGCCTGCCCGATTACTTTGACGGTACCAATACCATTACAAACACCGACCTGGTAAGAAAACTATGGCTTGATAATTTTTTTTACGGCAGCATTTTTTCCCTGCAGTACCAAAAGAAAAGAACACAGTTGATCATTGGCGGCGGGTATAATGCCTACGATGGCCAACACTATGGAGAAATTAAGTGGGCGGCTGTTCAGGCAGCGGTGCCACGCAACTACCGCTGGTATGATCTGACCGCATATAAAAAAGACTTTTCCCTTTACAGCAAGTGGACACAGCAGCTGAGTAAGAACTGGCAAAGTTTTATAGATGTGCAGGTACGCAACATTGATTACCGGATTCATGGATTCAGAGATAATCCAACGCTCGGGATCGATCAGAGTTATATATTCCTCAATCCTAAAGCGGGCATTACTTATTCTACTAAGAACTGGCAGGTGTATCTTTCTTATGCACTGGCAAACAAGGAACCCAACCGGGATGATTTTGAAGCAGGCAATACCCAGCAACCAAAGGCAGAACGGTTGCACGATGTGGAGTTGGGTTTTGAAAGAAGATCAGCTGGTTACTCTTTTGGAGCTAACCTGTATTATATGCTGTACAAAAACCAGCTGGTATTAACCGGCAAGATCAATGATGTGGGCGCTTATACAAGAACCAATATCCCAAAAAGTTACCGGGCAGGTATTGAACTGCAGGGCAAAACGATCATTACCAAATGGATGAATGCAGCTGCCAATATCAGCTTCAGTGAAAACAAAATAAAGAATTTCACCGAATACCTGGATGATTATGACAACGGCGGGCAACAAATAAAATTCTACCGTAAAACAGATATTTCATTTTCTCCATCGGTTGTTGGCGGGGCCAGTATTAATTTTATTCCTGTGAAAAATGGGGAGATCAACCTGATCAGCAAGTATGTGGGCCGGCAGTATATTGATAATACATCACAAAAGACAAGAAGCCTGGATCCCTATTATTTACAGGACATCCGGCTGAGTTATTTAATTGAAACCAAAATTGTAAAAGCCGCCAGTATCATTTTTCAACTGAACAATGTGTTCAATAAAAAATACGAACCCAATGGCTACAGCTTCAGTTATATCTATGGGGGAGAACTGACAACAGAGAATTATTATTTCCCGATGGCAGGAAGGAATTTTATGGTGGGGGTGAATCTTAAATTCTGATACAGGATACTGGATTCAGGATACAAGATACTGGCAGGAGTAAACATATTTAAAAGCACTTTCAATAGCAAGGTCATCCTGTATCTCGTATCCAGTATCGGCTTTACGTGTATTTTTCCCTCCACCCATTCACCCCTCCCTGTAAGTTCTTCACGTTGGTAAACCCAAATGTCTCCAGCAGCAGGCAAGCCTGCATACTGCGGTTGCCGCTGCGGCAGTAACAGATCACTTCGTTGTTCTTCCAGTCATCAATATCATCTGTCTGCATCATTTGAATATTCCCCAGAGGCAAAAACGTTCCGCCGATATTGAACTCGGCTCGTTCATCCGGTTCTCTCACATCCAGTAAATACAATGCTTCACCGGCATCCATTCTTGATTTAACTTCATCTGCAGTAATAATGGTCATGGCAGTTGATTTTTCTTATTTACAGTAACACTATCGGTTGGATATTTCATTGCCTGCGATATCCACAGGTCCATCACCTGTCCGGATTTTATGAACTGGGGTGCTCCTTCTATATCCCTTGTCTCCGGGCTTTGTTTAAAAACAAAAGCCGCTGCTGTGTCGGTGATCTTTCCATCAGGACTGGTGGCTCCGAGTGCAATTCCATTTTGTTCCAGGTAGGCTTTTGCATCAGCATAGGTCATGCCCACCAGTTCGGGTACCAGCATTTGTTCATTTCCCAGTCCTGCCCCAACCACTAAAGTAATAGCGCTGCCCCATTGTATCTTTGTTTTCTCTGCTATGCGGGTGCCTTTGTATTGCTGTTCCAGTACCGAGCCGATCATAAAATCGGGCTTGAAAATGGTATCTGCTAACTTCAGGTGATTTCTTTCCAGCAAGGTTAATGCAAAAGCAAGGTTCTGTCCTTCCAATCTTGGCATTTCAATCATTGGTGGAATCAACCGGTTCACCGTAATAAAAACCGTGCGGTTCACTTTTACGGTAGAATTGGGGTCAGGTAATTGTTTCAATACAATACCTCTTGCCGCCGTGTCTGTAAAAACAGAATCCTGTATATACACATCAAAGCCCTGTTGTTCCAGCATTTTTATGGCATCGTTCGTTTTCATGCCGGTAACGGCAGGAACTTTTAGATAAGCACCGTGCTTGGTTATCCAGCCCAGCATTTTCAAAAATAAAAAGAGGAATAATAATATAATACCAATGGCAACCAGCAGGTTTACCCAAAAAGGGCGATTGGTGATGAATTTAAACACGTTGGTTATTTAAGTTTTCAGTCTTTGTTAAAACATTCTTCAATCAATGCGGAATAAAATTCCATCAGCGTCCAGCCCATGGCCCTCACCTGCTGCGGAACAATACTTGCTTCGCTTTGCCCGGGTACGGTATTTATCTCCAGCATATACGGGTGGCCGGCTTCTTCATTATAAATAAAATCGATCCGCACCACGCCGCTGCAGTTAAATACTGCATAGGCTTTCTTTGCTTCGGCCCTTATCTTTTCGGCGATGGATTCATCTACATTTGCCGGCGTTATTTCTTCACTGGCTCCTTCGTACTTCGCTTCAAAATCGAAGAATTCATTTTTAGCAATGATCTCTGTTATGGGCAGGGTGATTATTTTTCCTTTCGATTTAAAAACACCGATGGTGAGTTCCCGTCCGCTGATGAACTCCTCTACCAATACCTGGTCGTCTTCTTTAAATGCTTTATCCAGTGCTCCCTGTATTTCTCCGGGCTGTTTCACTTTACTCATGCCGATGCTGCTGCCGCCGTTATTTGGTTTTACAAAAACGGGCAGCTTTAATTCCTTCAATATGCCGTCGGGGGTAACCGGTATGTGTTTAAAAAGATGAACCGATTTGGCCACGTGCATGCCGGCAAAGGAAGCAACGGCCACGGTATAACGTTTATTGAATGTGAGCGCCGATGTGGCGGTATCGCAGGAAGTATAGGGAATGTTCAGCGTATCAAAATACCCCTGCAGTTTGCCGTCTTCACCGGGCGTACCGTGCAGGCCTACCAGCACAGCATCAAATGTTACTTTGTTTCCGTTAATGGTGATGCTGAAATCGTTTTTATCAACCGGGTATTTTTTCCCGTCTGGAGAAAGGTAATTCCAGCCGGCCGGGTTGATGTCAATTTTATAACAATCCCATTTACCGGTATCGATATTCTTTTCAATGGATTGGGCGCTTTTGTAAGAGATGACTGCTTCACCGGAATAACCGCCGGTAATAAGTGCGATCTTTTTATTCATTCGGTATGGAAGGGTTGTTTAAGCAAAGAAACGAAATATCGCTTATGGTTGTTGTTTTATGATGTGACCTGTTTGAAAATTCATCAATTTAACATTTTGGCAACCGCATTTTACTGGTCATCCTTCCTGTCGCCGATGCCTTCATTGCCGGTATCAAGCACAAATTTCCACCTGCCGCCCGCTTCTTTTTTCCAGATGCTTACATAGGTTCCGTAAATAATGGTGTCTTTTGAAGTGGGCATCAATGCATAAATACCATAGGTGTAACCCAGTTCACCTGATTGGGCCAGGAAACCATCTTTTGGTTCCCATTTCAAGGTATAGGTAGTATCGTTTTGCTGGATGAGAAAATCCACGGCATCGGCACCCACAATGGGGGGTTGATTGGGACGAAGTAGTACGCCGTTGCTGTCGATATATTCCAGAAAGGCATACTTCATCCCTTTTTCTTCACTTAGTTTAGAGAAGGTGCGGTCAGCATCCATCAGGTCTAACCTAGCCTGCGCATGCGAACCGGGATTTTTCTTACGCGGCAAAAGATCGCAGGAATAAGAAACAATAACAAGCAACGCAACAGGTAAAAAATATTTCATACCCCAATTTAATAAAACCCGTAATTAAAAAGGCGAAAGTATTTAAAAATACCCTCGCCTGCGACAGGAAATATCACCTGCCTGGTATAATCCGCCGAGGCGGACCGTTATAAAAACGTAACTGCATCTGAAACCGCACAAACCCGCACACCGCACACTAAATGTGCATCCTTCCCTTCTTAGCCATCAGGTCGTCCACCGTTTCTTTATACATTTCATCCGGTACGCAACAATCTACCGGGCAAACAGCAGCACATTGCGGCTCTTCGTGAAATCCCTGGCACTCGGTACACTTGTTGGGTACAATATAATAAATGTCGTTGCTGATGGGTGCATGACGCTGGTCGGCATCTACCTGGGATCCATCCATCAACGTAAACATGCCTTTTACGGTTGTTCCGTCGGATACGGCCCATTCTACTCCACCTTCATAAATAGCGTTGTTCGGACATTCGGGCTCGCAGGCGCCGCAGTTGATACATTCTTCTGTGATCTTTATAGCCATCTATCGTAATTTTGGGTTTTAAACCTCCTTATGGAAGCCAATGCAATTTAATAATAACAAGATGAATTTACAAAACCGTATTCAATTATTACAACGCTTAGGAAAATATTTAGCAGATAATGGTGAAGACTGGCAGGTGGTTAAAAAAAGAGCCGCCGTTCAGAATGGTTGGTTCATTC
>DAOLIP010000048.1:0-25229 GCA_035328475.1 Ferruginibacter sp. | reverse complement strand
CTTTTAGAGCCTGCTTTACCAATTTGCCCTTAAGGCAACTAAGAAATTTCTTCCCCCGGCTGAGAATCCCGAGGCAAAATAGCGATAATTCCGGTCGAGAATGTTCTCCACACCTACCTGTACTTGCAGATTTTTTTTAATATCTACAGATCCCTTCCAGTTTAATGTCGACCAGGAAGGCATTCCATCTGCCGTAGCATATTGCGCATTATCTTCCCCATCGGCATTATAATTATCAAGGCGTTTCCAGCCATTATAGAGCAGTGACAATTCTGTACTGAATACCTTATGCTGGTACTTAATGCTTGTTTTGCCCATCAAAGGCGGAAGATGATCCAGCGGCTTGCTCGAAACATTCCTGTTTACCAAGGAATAACTGCCGTTTGGCTGTTTTTCATAAATGGCCGAAGTTTTAGAAGGATCGGTTTTAAAACTGCCTTTTGTATATGATAAAGTACTGCTGAAAAATAAACCTTTATAAATATCTGCATTGATGATGAAACTGAATCCATACAAAGTTGCTTTGTTTGCATTTTGATTGGCAAGCACCTGGCTTTTTACACCATCGTATAGGATCGAATCCTGGCCATTTAATTTGAACGGTGCTTTTAGAATAGCGTTTCTGAACCAGGTATAAAAACCGGTTACTTCAACCGTTACCCTGTTGGCGATGCGCTGGCTGATGGTAAGGTCGATATTGTAGGTGTATTCCGGCTTTATATCAGCATTTGGAACAACTACCTGCCTTGCTGCGGTGCTTGATTCAAACACTTTTGCCAGGTCATCAATATTGGGCGCCCTGAACCCGGATGCAAAAGAAGTTTTGATGGTGGTGTTTTGCATGGGTGCATAAACAATGCCCAGGTTGCCGGTAACCGCAAAACTGTTTTGCGAAACAGCGGTATCGGGAAGGTTGAAAAAAGAATTATCAAGCACATTGCTCTTCAGGTTGATGGATTGGAAGCGGATGCCATCGTTCAATACCAGTTTCTTATTCCTGAATTTGTGAAGATGTTGCGCAAAAACACTGAAGTAATTCATCTTGTTCTTACCATCAGGATAACGGGTATTTAATTTAGTAACAGCGCCAGTTGTTAAGTTGGTTCTTGTTGCCCTTGATTTAACATCATTGAACTGGGCATCGGCACCAACCGTTAGTTCGCTGTTGCCAATATCCTTTCTTCCGGAAATGGTTATACCGAATACCTTTACTTTCTCAACCTGGCTGTCGAACCGGTCGTAACGCCTGTATTCCCTCGTCTGCCGGCTTTCTTCAATATCCTGGAAGTTGATGTTTGCTTTCAGTATATCGAGGAAGCCAAGTTTGTTTGCACTTAACTCATAAGCGCCCATCACCCTTTTTTGCGGACCATAAAACCAGCTGGCGTAGCGAAGAGTGGTTCCGATGGGTGCACCAAAATTCCGGGTGTCCTGCAGCCGGTCATAACGGGGCACATCATTGGTGTTGGATAACTGGAAATTCAAAAGATGGGAGATGCGGTCGCTTTGTTTAAACAGAAGTTTCTGAATGATATCCCACTGCTTGTAGCCGGAGAACTTCTGAACCCGGTCATCTTTATTTGTTAGTACCGTATCTACGCCATTTATATTGGCAACATACTGGCTCCTTCTTCCAAAGTTGGGATACTTATCGGGGTAGTTGCTTCCCATTTTCATATCGCCAAAATCGCTGAAGTTATACGACTGAAACCAGGCGAATTTTTTCCCTCCCAGGCTTACATCAGCATGTATGGTCTTTTCTTCATTCACACTGCTGTAACGGGCAAAGCCGGTACCTGTAGTAAGAAATTTCTTACTGCCTGATAAAACAGGCGATTTTGTGATGAGGTGTACAATCCCGCCCAACGCATCACTTCCATAAATGGTGGAAGAAGGACCATACATCACTTCTACCCGGCTTAATGAATTCTGATCGTTGGTAATGCTATTCTGCAGGTGCCCGCTCCGGTAAATGGCATTGTTCATTCTTACTCCATCGATCACCAGTAACACCCGGCTGGCTTCAAATCCCCTCAACACAGGACTGCTGCCGCCCTGCTGGCTTTTCTGTACAAATATTTTCCCGGTATTGATGAGCAGGTCGCCGGTATTCTGTGCATTGGTGGCAGCAATTGTTTTTGCACTGATCACATCGATCTTCTGTGCAATATTCCTTTGCTTTTCTGCAAAGTTGCTGGCCGAAATAACAACTTCTTCCAGACTGATCTCTTTTTTTGCAGTATCGGTAACTGCTTTGGCTTTCTGCGAAAATCCATTGATTGCAATGGCCGAAAAAGCCAACAGCATAAATATTTTATTCATAAAAATAATTTTGGATAAATAGAAATAAGCAGCCTGCCGTATGGTATTACAGCAAGCCGATTATCATTTTATTGAAGTAAATACTTATACTGCCGGCGGGTGAGTAATATCGCTTACGGGGAAAGAAGGTATTTTTTCTGCGTAGGTAAAATATTCTTTTGAATGCAGTTGCCAGTTTATCTGGAAAAGGCCCGAAGCCGGGTCATTGTAATAAGGGGTAAGCAAAAAACCAATGACAGTAGTAAATGGAGAAGGCCTGTTTTTGTCTTTTGCTATCTTGTTCAGTTGATCATAAAGACCGTCTTCTTCCTTATCAAAAAAACCGGTAAGGATCACCTTGCTGTTCTTTTTTTCGAAATGTTTTATATCAAACAGCTTCCCGGCTACTAAGATCTCTTTCCCTTTTTTTACCCAGTGGATATCTTCTGCGGCGATGGTGATGGTCTGAAGCTTTTCTGTTTCCAATCTTTCCCTTCGGTGAAACTGAATGACCTTTTGTTTTACGAGGATACCAATCGTAAAAACAAGCGGCATTGCAATAAGCAACACTAACCCAACAGCAGATATTTTCCGGAACCCCTGGCGCATACAATCAAAGAAAACGAAGTTAGTACTTATTTCTTTCGCACTAAACTGTCTATCGGGTAATGGGCCTCCATGGTATCCCTTACTGCATTTACCCAGTTAGCGAGAGTAAGCTTCTGCGGCTCACTTAATTTGGCATCCTTGTGTATCCATAAATAGGAATTAAGCGGCATTTCATTCTCTTTAACCAACTCATTTATTTCTTCGAGTTTCCTGTATTGCCTTCTCGGCTTATAAGCGGCAAATTCTGAGAAATTCAGATCCTTTTTCCCATCTTTAATATGGTCATCAAGCCACCAGGCCACCGGCTGAATCTGTGAATACCAGGGATAAACCGTGTTGTTGCTATGGCAATCGTAGCAACTGGTCTTGAGGATGGTTTGTATATCTTGGGGTACGGCATATAAAGTGGTAATATCGTTTTTACTCATGCCTTCAGCCTTATTTTTAGCGGGCCTGAAAAACTGGATAACGATAAATGCAAGTAATAATACAAGGAACAGGCGTTTAAAGAATCTTTTCATTGCTTAGTTTTTATCAATTAGTATTTCGCCGGTCATCACTTCCGGAACCGGCAGGTTCATGATCTGTAAAATGGTGGGGGCGATGTCTCCCAGCTTCCCCGGTTTTATTTTTCCGCTCCATGTTTTATCAATGATAAAGAACGGAACTAAGTTTAACGTATGTGCTGTATTCGGCGTGCCGTCTTCATTGATCGCATAATCGGCATTGCCATGATCGGCGGTTAAAAAAACGGTATACCCGTTTTGTAACGAAGCCGTGACCACTTTCTCTACACATTTGTCAACGGTTTCCACCGCTTTAATGATGGCACTCCATACGCCCGTATGTCCAACCATATCGGCATTGGCATAGTTGA
The DNA here is from genome assembly GCA_035328475.1 of Ferruginibacter sp. Lineage (GTDB taxonomy): Bacteria > Bacteroidota > Bacteroidia > Chitinophagales > Chitinophagaceae > Ferruginibacter. The sequence continues at coordinate 21,442 of DAOLIP010000048.1, read as the reverse complement.
GGCAGATGAAATCTGCCGACCGGTCGTTTATCTCTTTTACGATCTTATCGGTAACCTCGTAAGCACTCATCTCGGGCTGCAGGTCGTATGTGGCCACTTTTGGTGAAGGAACCATGATGCGTTTCTCCCCGGTAAAGGGCACTTCACGTCCGCCGCTGAAAAAGAAACTTACGTGCGGATACTTTTCTGTTTCGGCAATGCGTATCTGTGTTTTGCTGTTTTGTTCAAGTATCTCACCCAGGGTATTCCGCAGATCATCGTTCTCAAATACCACGTGTACGTTTTTAAATGTATGGTCGTACTGCGTCATAGTGGTGTAATGAAGATGTAATTTCTGCATACCGAATTCGGGTTTATCTGACTGTGTGAGTACATCGGAGATCTCCCGGCAGCGATCGGTACGAAAATTAAAACAGATCACTACATCATCGTTTTTGATCTTGACGTTTGGTACTGTTTTGTTGATGACCGGCTTTATGAATTCATCGGTAACGCCATTGTTGTAAGACCGCTGCACTGCTGCCAGCACATCTTCACTGGCTTCCCCAATTCCATGTACCAGTGCATCGTAAGCGATCTTAACCCGTTCCCATCGCTTGTCCCTGTCCATGGCATAATACCTGCCGGTGATGGTAGCAATATGCCCGGTTGTTTTTTTGAGATGCTCCTGCAGGGTGGTTAAAAAACCCAGGCCGCTTTTAGGATCGGTATCTCTTCCATCGGTAAAGGCATGAACCAGTACGTCATTCAGTTGTTCACCGGCACAAACACTTATTAATGCTTTTATATGATCAATATGCGAATGCACGCCTCCATCACTCACCAGGCCCATCAGGTGAAGCGTTTTCCCATTTTGTTTTGCGTAGCGGATGGCATTTAATAAAGATTGATTCTTTGCAAATTCACCGGTTCGGATCGCCACATTAATGCGCTGCAACTCCTGGTAAACAATGCGGCCGGCACCCAGGTTAAGATGCCCCACTTCACTATTTCCCATCTGCCCATCTGGCAGTCCAACCGACTCGCCAAAGGTTACCAGCGTTGTATTAGGATATTTTGAATATAAAGAATTTACAAACGGGGTGCTTGCATTTTGGATGGCATCGCTGCTTTTTACTTTGCCAAGGCCCCATCCGTCCATTATTATCAGTATAACTTTCTTATCTTCCATTTCGTAAAACTAAAAGATTTGCAGCTAAGTACAATTCTTTATTGTCTTATGGGTATAAAATAGCCCAAACTCCCGGCAATTTTAACACAGGTTGGCACGTTTTTAGTCGAATTCCCGGAGACAAAAACCTACTGAAAATGAAACAGTTTTTTTCTTTATTGTTGGTTGGCGCTTTGATCAGTTCGTTTACTTTTTTTGCCAGTATTGATGAAGTGATCGCCGGGATGAAAGCCGGTAATGCTTCTGAGGTAGCCCGTTTTTTTGATAACACCGTAGAACTGAACATGCCTGAAAAAAGCAACAGTTACAGCAGGAGCCAGGCCGAACTGGTACTAAAAGATTTTTTCAATACCAATACAGTAAAAGGGTTTGAGGTGCTTCACAAAGGAGAGAACGGCGGATCGCAGTATTGCATCGGAACCCTGGTTACCCGCAATGGTTCTTTCCGAACCACCATCTTCATGAAACAGAAGGGCGATAAGCAGTTGCTGCAGGAAATTACATTTGAGAATAAATAGATCGGAATAAATAATAAACAGAATGCCCCGGACCATCCGGGGTTTTTTGTTTCTGTTCTTTCTTAGCTTTGTTGATATGGAATATAAAGAACAGTTAGAACTGCTTATTAAAAATGCGCTGGCAGAAGATATTGGTGATGGCGATCATTCCACACTTTCATCCATTGCGCCGGGTACAGAAGGCATGGCGGTATTGAAGATAAAAGAAGCAGGCATACTGGCCGGAATGGAAGTAGCAGAAACGATCTTCCGTTATATGCAGCCGGGTATTGATTTCGCCCCGTATAAAAAAGACGGCGATGAAATGAAGGTTGGCGAAAAAGCCTTCGGGGTAAAGGCTAAAGTACATACCATATTACAATGCGAAAGGCTGGTGCTTAACTGTATGCAACGAATGAGCGGCATTGCAACCTTAACCCATCAATACACGCAGAAATTGAAGCCTTATAAAACAAAGCTGCTGGATACAAGGAAGACAACACCTAATTTCCGGCTGCTGGAAAAAGAAGCCGTGCGTATCGGGGGAGGAGTGAATCATCGTTTTGGATTATACGATATGATCATGCTTAAAGACAATCATATTGATTATTGCGGGGGAATTGAAAAGGCGATACAGAAAGCATATGATTATGTACAAACAAAAAAGCCAGGTTTAAAGATAGAGGTAGAGACAAGGAATATGGATGATATAAAAAAAGTGATGGCCATTGGAAAAGTGGATCGTATCATGCTGGATAATTTTACACCCGAACAGATCGCCGATGCACTTGTGGTCATCAATGGCCAATATGAGACAGAAGCCAGCGGAGGCATCAACTTAAATAATATAGAGGTGTATGCCGCAACGGGAGTAGATTATATTTCCAGTGGCGCCATCATTCACCAGGCAAGAAGCCTGGACCTGAGCCTGAAAGCTGTGATCATCTGAAACAGTTATTATGTCAAAGAAAAAATTAAATTCATTCGGCGGGCTGGTGTATTCAACCAACCCGGATTTTAAATTACCCGAAGAAGAAAATAAGGCTGTGCAAACCATAGAGCCTGCGCAACAGCAATTGCGTGTAATACTTGATACAAAACACCGGGCCGGTAAAGCGGTAACACTTGTTTATGGATTTAAAGGCAGCAATGCCCACCTGGAAGAGTTGGGGAAAAAATTAAAATCATTCTGCGGAACAGGCGGCTCGGTAAAAGACAGCGAAATAATTGTACAGGGCGATCACCGGGAAAAAGTGTTACAATGGCTGCACAAGAACGGGTATAAAATGACCAGGATAATATAAGACCACTCTTGAAGAAAATACTTTTCATTTTGCTGCTGCTGGTTTATGCAGACGCTTTTACACAAAGACCGGTTTATGTATACCAGCCTGAAGCCTGGGGCAAGGATGCTGCACTTACTAAAGACCTGGTGGATTCCACCATAAAAATGCTGAAGAAACGTCTTTTGAATTCGGGTTATACAAGCAGTACGGTAACATACAACAGCGATCAAAAAGAATTCAGGGTAGAAAGCAACAGTGAACTGGAGGATGATTTCGCCCGCAAATGGTTGATCAAATCCTGCGAAGTTTTCTTTTATGAAATATACGACCCGGCTGAATTTGCGTCGATATTATTGGCTGGTGATGGCTATCAAAAAAGAACAGATGATAAAAGGAACTTTTTAAAACTGCTGAACTTTAAAGCGGAGATGAATACGGGCAGCAGGATCCCCAATATAGGAATCGTAAAGAGACAGGATGCCGATGCATTCAACAAACTGAAAAAGAAACTGGAACCGTATTTGCCGGCCGATTGCCTGTTTGCTTATTCGCAAAAAGTAACCACGTCCGGGGATACTTCCGTTGTTTCCCGGGAAGTATATGCATTGCGAAACAATGAATGGAAGTTGCCGGTGCATCAAATGCTCAGATCGGCAACCCCGGGATCAGATGGCAGGGGAAGGCCTGTTATCCAGCTCCGGTTCAACGAGACCGGCCAGAAATCATTTGCAAGACTTACTATGAAAAATGTTGGCAGAGCCATTGCAATAGTGGTTGATGGACTTGTATACAGTGCGCCATATGTAAATGGATCGATCGAAGGAGGTGTTGCAGAGATCTCGGGGTACTTTACAAAAGAAGAAGCGAAACAATTTGCCAGTATGCTGTCTTCCGGCAGCCTGCCGTTGCGGTTAGTCTTAATAAAATAGGTTACTTATCCTTTTTATTCTCTTCAATACTCAACGCTCCGCTTGGGCATTTTTTTACCTGTTCAATGATCCGTTGCGTATCGGCCTGGCTCATATCTATCCACGGTCTGCGGCGGGGATCAAATACAGCAGCAAGGCCTTTGGCGCAAATACCGGAATGCGTACAGATATCCGGTTTCCAGGCAATGGTAGTTTCTCCGTTTGTGTAATGAAGCGTTTTAAGCGGCATAAGCAGTTATTTTAACAGGGATGCATCCTGTAAATTACAATAAAAAGTAAATTTTAGTGTTACTTTTACAGCAAGCAAACCCAATACATGATCTCTAAAATATCAGAGGGGATTACCATCAGTGTAGAGACATACTACCAGCCGGATTACAGCAACCCGGTGAATAGTGAGTATATGTTTGCTTACCGCATCACCATTGAGAACAACAACAACTTCATAGTAAAACTTCTACGCAGGCACTGGCATATTTATGACAGTAATGGAAGCCATCGGGAAGTGGAAGGAGAAGGCGTGGTGGGTGTTCAGCCCCAGATCAACCCCGGTGAATCTTACCAGTATGTAAGCGGATGCAACCTTCGTTCAGAGATCGGGAAGATGAACGGAACTTATTTAATGGAGAATATCAGTAATAAGAAAACATTCAATGCCATTATCCCCGCATTTGATATGTGTGCACCGTTCAAACTAAACTGATTTTAACCTTTGCCATACTGTTTTTTGACTTACCTTTAGGCCATCAGCATGAGTTAATATTTTATCACATCCCTGTTGTAAACGTTTCGTTCTGTTTTTGAAGTGTTACTCTAATCAACCGTTAAGATATTATGGCAAAGATCACGTTTTCAAACCGCAACAACGACTTTTATCAAAGTTTAAAATCTTCTGTTGAAGAGTATTTTGTTAACAATAAGATCAAACGCACCGGCGACTGGCGGTTATTCAGTAAAACGATCATCCTGGTAAGTGCTGCTATTGCCATATACATGCTATTGATAACGGCTTCTGTAAATGCATGGATAGCATTGTTGCTGTGTATGGTACTGGGATTTACCCTGGCATCAGTAGGCTTTAGTGTGATGCATGATGCCAATCACGGAAGTTACTCAACCAAACCCTGGCTGAATGATTTTTTAGGACTGAGTTTAAATGCCATGGGTGCCAGTTCTTATTTCTGGAAACAAAAGCACAATATCATCCATCATACCTACACCAATGTTGATGGCATTGATGACGATATTGCCAAAAGCCCCATCATCCGCCAGTGCGAATCACAGAAATGGGTTCCTGCACATAAAGTGCAATACCTTTACCTGCTGCCTGTATATTCCCTGTCAACCATCTTCTGGATATTCATCATGGATTTTAAAAAATACTTTTCCCATAAGATATACACCACCGATGCCTGGAAGATGAATACAAAAAATCACATTATTTTCTGGGCTACCAAAATATTTTACCTGTTCGCTTATGTGGCCTTACCCATTTACGTGTGGGGATTTTTGCCCTGGTTTGCCGGCTATATGACCCTTAATGCGGTAATGGGATTAACACTTTCCATCGTGTTTCAACTGGCGCACGTGGTGGAGAATACCGAGTTTGAACACGTGCCCCTGGACGAAACAAAACATATTGAAACCGCCTGGGCCGAACACCAGGTAAAAACAACCGCCAATTTTGCCATGGGAAATAAGATCGTTTCGTGGTTTGTAGGCGGACTTAATTTCCAGATAGAACACCACCTCTTCCCAAAAGTGAGCCATATACACTATCCCGCCATCAGCAAGATCGTTATGCAGAAATGTAAGGAATTCAATTTGCCTTATAACAAGTACGATACTATGACGGAAGCCGTGGCCTCACATTTCCGTGTAATGAAATACCTCGGTAAAAAACCGGCGGAAGAATTCCACCAGGTAAAAGCGGCATAATTACGGTTTATACTTAGCCTGTTGAAAAATGGTTTCGGCATCCGTTGCCATCAATTGCTGTACACTAAGATCCGGGTTCTTCTTCATGAATTTTTTTACGATCTGCCATCCGGCAAAACTGCCGATATTTCCCGGCGATGCTTCTCCCAGTTCCTGCGTCTTCGGACTTTCGCCGATATAATTCTTAATGATATTGTTATCGATCGTTTGCAAAAGGTTGTTTTGTGCAAACAGGTCCCAAACCGAACGCTCATGCTCATAAACCGCTTTCAGTTGTTCTTCTGTATAACCGATCAGTTTGTACTCTTTTGTACCAGGCAATAACTTACTTAATAAGAAAAGACGTTTTCCTTTTTCAACCATTTGTTCCACCAATGGCCTGTCTTCCTGTTTCTCGGGATACAGATCCTGCAGCAGCAGTTTCATGCAATCCACCGGAATGTAATCGGGACCGAAACGCTGGCTCACATAGTCGGGATAGGTTTCTCTTACCAGGGCCGACTTATACAAGGAGAAATCTTTTCCAAGATGCAGCTGCAGTCCCACACAGATCATATCTTCGGCTGCCGCCACTCCAATTCCATTCAGCGGGCCAATGAAGGTGACGATCTTTTTGGGAGGAGTATAAGCAGGGAAATAATGCTTCAGGTATTGCAGCCCTTTTTTTATTTCCTTTTCATACAGAGCAAAATCGTTGAATACGGCCTGGCTGCTGTCGTATACGCTGCGGTATGAATGAACGAACCCCAGCACATAAGAGGCAACGGTGTCGGTTGGCCATTTTGGGTCGGCGCCCAGAACGGTATAGATAAAATTCTCTCCAAAGTCGGGATACTTTGCCTGCAGCTGATCCAGTTGGGAGGGGAAGTTTGCCGTGTCTAAAGCAAACAGGTCCTTTTCAAAGCGTTGGGTAATGATATCCAGTTTGATATTGGAAACATCGGGAACTTTATCACTGTTGTTGCAGGAAGCGATGGCGATGGAAAGGCAGAACAGTGCAATAATTATTCTCATTTAGTTAAATTAACTTTACAAAGTAAAAGAATCATTTCTTAATAAAACATAAATATCCGCTGACAGACGGATCAGGCATGAAAATTTTTTTAGCACAGCAGAACTATCACATAGGAAATTTTGAAGGCAATAAACAAAAGATCATTTGTGCCATTGACGAAGCTAAGAAGCAGGGCGGCGACCTGATCGTATTCAGCGAACTGAGCGTATGCGGATATGCTCCCCGTGATTTCCTGGAGTTTGACGACTTCATCAATAAAAGTTATGCAGCCATTGATGAAATAAAACAACATGCAGATAGCATCGGCGTACTGGTTGGTGCACCAGACCGGAATTCCATTAAAGAAGGAAAAGATCTTTTTAATGCAGCTTACCTCCTGTATGAAAAAGAAGTGAAAGGCATTGCTCATAAAACCTGTTTGCCCAACTACGATGTATTTGACGAGTACCGCTATTTTGAACCTGCTTATGAATGGAGCATAATGGAATTTAAAGGCAAAAGATTGGCCGTAACCATTTGTGAAGATATCTGGAACCTGGGCGATAACCCCATGTACCGCATCTGCCCGATGGATGAACTGATGAAGCAGCAACCGGATGTGATGATCAACCTGTCGGCCTCACCATTTGATTATACGCATGATGAAGACAGAAAAGCTACTATTAAATCAAATGTTGCCAAATACAAAATGCCTTTGTTTTACTGTAATGCCGTTGGCAGCCAGACGGAAATTGTTTTTGACGGCACATCGCTGGTGTTTGATAAGGATGCCAACCTTTGCGGCCAGCTGCCTTCCTTTCAGTCATCGCTGCAGTCGTTTGTGTTAAACAACGATGGTACGATCGATGCGCCGGTGATTGAACCCGCCAGCCGGGTACCCGATAAAGAATTAAACCCGGCAGGATTGGAAGAAGACCTGAACATTGCGATGGTGCATGATGCCATTGTGATGGGAATACAGGATTATTTTTCCAAGATGGGGTTCACCAGGGCCATTCTAGGCAGCAGCGGCGGCATCGACAGTGCGGTTACCCTGGCGCTTGCCTGTACGGCCTTGGGCAAAGAAAATGTGAGAGCCATTCTTATGCCTTCGCAATACTCCACCGGTCATTCGGTGAGCGATGCGGAACAACTGAGCCTGAACCTGGGCAATCCCTATGATATCATCCCCATTGAAAATATCTACAACAGTTTTCTGAATGAACTGAAGCCGCTGTTTAACGGGATGCCTTTCAGCATTGCAGAAGAAAATATCCAAAGCCGCACAAGAGGAAATTTACTGATGGCCATAGCCAATAAGTTCGGGTACATTTTATTGAATACTTCCAATAAAAGCGAGCTGGCCACCGGCTACGGAACCCTGTACGGCGATATGGCGGGCGGACTGGGCGTATTGGGCGATTGTTACAAACTACAGGTATATGCACTGGCAAAGTATATCAACCGGGATAAAGAGATCATTCCGGCAAATATCCTTACTAAGGCACCCAGCGCTGAGTTAAGGCCCGGACAAAAAGATTCTGATTCGTTACCGGATTATTCGATACTTGATAAGATACTTTACCAATACATAGAAAGAAGACAGGGCCCCAATGAGATCAAGGCGCAGGGCTTTGATGCTGCCCTGGTTGACCGTGTGCTGAAAATGGTGAACATCAACGAATACAAACGCAACCAGTTTTGTCCCATCATCCGCATTTCACCCAAGGCATTTGGCGTGGGAAGAAGGATGCCGATCGTTGGGAAGTATCTTAGTTAATACAGGGTATAAAATTATTCTACGGTTGTTCCCTGCGAGGACACGGCTTGCCAGTTTTCTCCTCTCTTTATCCATACATCATAAAACCTTGTTCGTTTCTCCGTTGGTTTACCTTTGTTTTTTTTATAGGTATGCACAATAAAACTTGCTACGGCTGTATTGCCATAAACGTGTACAAGGGCTTCTTCAAATTTCATCGAATCCAGAAAGATGCTGTCTTTTCGCATGGCACTTATGTTCTCATAAATGCCTTCAAGCTCCTGTTGTTTGTTCGAGATATGATCGGAAGAAATGCTGATAAATGTTGAATCAAGCAGGGAGGAGACATAAGCGGTGTCCAAAGCAAATTCTGCTTCCAGCCATTTACGTTCTAAAGAAAGCAGGTCATCCTTTGTTTTGCCGGTGGACAGATCCGCAGAAGCAATTTGCTTATCTGTATTGGCCGGAGAACAACCTGATAGAAAATACAAAAAAACAAACAACGGTATTCTCATAAATGCAGTTTATATCTTCTCCACCACCACAGCCGTGCCATAGGCCAGCACTTCGGTAACGCCGTTCATCACTTCATTGGCATCATATCGCATGTTGATGATGGCATTGGCGCCCCGTTCATTGGCGTGCTGTATCATTAACTGGTAAGCTTCTTCTCTTGTCTTTTCGCAGAGTTCTGCATAGATGGAGATCTTACCACCGAAAAGCGTCTGAAATCCCCCGGCAATATTGCCGAATATGCTCCGGCTGCGAACGGTAATGCCCCTTACCAGTCCCATGTGTTTGGTAATGCGGTATCCTTCCAGTGTATTGGAAGTAGTGATCAGTTGTTGGTCCAGCATGATAAAAAGTTTTATGAAAGTTAAGCCATTTTAACAAAGTTTTTCTCCACGCATCAAAACGGCAAAATATTTGTTCAGGCTTAGTTCGTACTTTGCGGCCTCACCCAAACCCCTCACCCTGAGCGGAGTCGAAGGAAGAGAGGGGAACCGAAAGATAAATACGAATATAAATTATGGCTCAAACATCTGAAGACATCCGGCTGCTGAACGAAAAGATAAACCATGCCGCCGGGTTTGTTACACGTATCAATGATGAATTAAGTAAAGTGATCGTTGGCCAGCAAGGCATGATCGAGCGATTACTGATCGGCTTATTAAGTAATGGTCACGTACTCCTGGAAGGCGTGCCCGGGCTGGCAAAAACACTGTCCATTAAATCGCTTGCACAGTCTGTTCATGCCGATTTCAGCCGCATACAGTTTACCCCCGACCTGCTGCCGGCCGATGTGGTGGGTACCATGATCTACAACCAATCCAAGAATGAATTCATGGTTCGCAAAGGACCCATATTTTCAAACTTCATTCTGGCGGATGAGATCAACCGGGCCCCGGCCAAAGTGCAGAGCGCCCTGTTGGAAGCCATGCAGGAAAGACAGGTAACCATTGGAGAAACAACCTACAAACTACCGGAACCATTTTTAGTACTTGCTACACAAAACCCCATTGAGCAGGAAGGAACCTATCCCTTGCCCGAAGCACAGGTAGACCGGTTCATGCTGAAAGTGATTGTAGATTATCCTTCCAAACAGGAAGAACAACTGATCATCCGCCAGAATACATTGGGACTGAGTTTTGCACCCATCAACCCGGTTGCTTCCACCAGTGAGATATTGACTGCAAAAGAACTGGTACGCCAGGTTTATTTAGATGAAAAAGTAGAGAACTACATTTTAGATATTGTATTCGCCACCCGGTTCCCTGAAAAATATAACCTGCCAAAACTTAAGCCATTGATCGGTTTTGGCGGATCGCCCAGAGCCAGCATTAACCTGGCGCTGGCTGCAAAGGCTTATGCATTCTTAAACAGCAGGGCCTATGTTATTCCGGAAGACGTACGGGGTATTTGTAAAGATGTGTTGCGCCATCGTATCGGATTAACCTATGAAGCCGAAGCGGAGAACGTGAACGTAGAACAGATCATCAATGAGATTTTGAGGGTAGTGAATGTGCCATAAGACCGTTGGCCCTATCAAAAAACTGATTTGATATAAATGCCGAACAACGATCATCGGCCAACGAACAACGTTAACAATGCTGACAACAGAAGAAATACTGAAAAAGGTCCGTGAGCTTGAAATAAAAAGCAAGAAGATCACCACGCATTTGTTTACGGGAGAGTACCATTCTGCTTTTAAAGGAAAGGGAATGAGCTTTAGAGAAGTGCGGGAATATTATGCCGGGGATGATGTTCGTTTCATCGACTGGAATGTGAGCGCCCGGCTCGGTCATCCCTTTACCAAGGTTTTTGAAGAAGAAAGAGAACTGACCGTGATGCTGCTGATAGATACCAGTGCCAGTAACTTGTTTGGCACAGTGACCAAGCAGAAAAAAGACCTGATCGTGGAAATGGCTGCAGTACTTACATTCAGCGCCGTCAGCAACAACGATAAAGTAGGGTGCATTTTCTTCAGCGATAAAATAGACAAATACATTGCCCCTAAGAAGGGCAGGCAGCATGCCTTATATATAGTAAGGGAATTACTTACTGTTGAAGCGACTAAAAAGGGAACCAACCTGGACGATGCCATTAAATTCTTCAGCCGGGCAGTAAAGCAACGCAGCATTGCATTTGTACTGAGCGATTTTATTGCCACCGGTTACGATGATGACCTGAAAGTGATCGGCAATAAACACGATGTGATCGGTATACGGGTGTATGATAAGATGGATATGCAATTACCCGATGCAGGACTGTTGCAGGTACAGGACGCCGAAACGGGAAAAACAAAATGGATCGACAGCAGCAGCGCCCTGGTACGGTACAACTACCAGCAGCATTTTATGCAGCAAAGCGAAGCGAGCAAGAATTATTTCCGCAAGGCGGGAGCTGAACTGCTGCATGTTCGTACGGATGATGATTATGTAAAGATCCTCCAGAAATTTTTTATTAAAAGAAGCTGAACAGGAAAAGAATGCGGATACGGAAAATTTTATCGATCGGAATAACAGCCTGTTTTTCTTTATTGACAGCCACTTGCTTTAGCCAGCCTGTTCAAACCATCACCGACCGGAACGAAATCCTGATCGGCGAACAGATCAAGCTGAAAATAAAAGCAATACTTCCGGCCGGATATAATGGCGTCATCCAATGGATCTCTTTGCCCGATTCCATTCCCCATTTTGAAATTGTTGATTCCGGTAAAGCAGATACGGTATCTTATAAGGATAATTCAAAGGCCATTGAGCAAACCATTATTCTCACCAGTTTTGATTCAGGCAAATGGGTATTTCCTGCTTTGCCGTTTTCCTTTGCTCAATCACAAATTCAAACCGATTCGTTCATTGTGAACGTTTCTTATTCTCCGCCCGACAGTACGAATCAGCTCCGGGATATAAAGCCCATCATCAACGTTTCCATTGCCGACTATACCTGGTACTACATTATTGGTGCTCTGGTTTTGTTATTGCTGATCGCCTTCCTGCTTTACCGGTATTTTAAAGGGAATAAGAAAGAAAAACCCGTGAGCGCCAGATCCAAACTCTCTGCCTATGATGAAGCGATGGCTGAAATGAGTAAGTTGAGCCAGTTCAACCTGCAGGATGCAGCAGGGATAAAAATGTACCATTCCAGGCTGGGCGATATCTTTAAACAGTATCTCGGAAGAAAGCAACAGAAGAACCTGCTGACCAAAACCACCGGCGACCTTTTGATACGAATGGCAGAAAGCAGCTTATCTCCCGGGGATGTTTCAAACCTGGCAACTGCCCTGCGTTGCACGGATGCGGTGAAATTTGCAAAGTATTTACCTGGCATCACAGAATCTGAAGACTGCCAACAAAAAATAAAATCGGCAATTGACCTGATAGAACATCAAACATCAAACATCAAACCATAAACCTGTTTTGCTTTTTACCTACTTTAAAAATATCAGTTTTGGCCAGCCCTGGTTTTTTGCTTTGCTGCTTGTGGTGCCGGTACTCATATATTGGCATGTAAACAAGAGCAACGGGCAACAGGGTTCCGTAACCGTTTCCGACGCATCGGCCCCCGGCCTGTCTTCCTGGAAAAGCAGCCTGCGTCATTTGCCTTTTATCCTGCGGTTGTTTGCTGTCATTTTCATTATAACTGCATTGGCACGGCCGCAAACGGTTTATGAGGAACAGAACGTAGAAGGAGAGGGAGTGGATATCGTTCTGTGTATTGATGTAAGCGGAAGTATGACGGCACAGGATCTTACACCAAACCGGCTGGAAGCGGCTAAAGCCGTGGCCATCGATTTTGTGAACAAACGGCTCACCGACCGCATCGGTATTGTGATCTTTTCGGGAGAGAGTTTTACGCAATGCCCCATAACCACCGATCACCGGGTACTTATTTCGGCCATTGAAAACATCCGCAACGGCTTGCTGGAAGATGGTACGGCCATTGGCTCGGGGCTGGGCACCAGTGTTGACCGACTGCGCAGCAGCAAAACAAAAAGCAAGATGGTGATCCTGTTAACCGATGGAGAAAATAACGGCGGGCTTATCGATCCACAAACAGCTAAGGAGATCGCCAAAGCATTCAGCATAAAAGTGTATACCATTGGAGTGGGAACAGATGGCTATGCACCTACACCGGTGAATACACCCATGGGTGTGGTGATGCAGCAAGGCAAGGTTTCCATCGATGAAAGATTATTGAAAGAGATTGCCGATGAAACAGGCGGTAAATATTTCCGGGCAAAAGACAACGAAGGCCTTGCCGGTATTTACAGTGAAATTGATCAGCTGGAAAAATCAAAAGTAGAAATTACCAACCGCACCCGGCATACCGAAAAATTCTTCCCTTTTGTAATGGCAACACTCGCTTTGCTTTTTGCAGAAACAATATTGCGCTTTACTGTCTTCAGGAAATTCCCGTAACAAGGCCTGAGGCCCCCGTCTGACCTTTCCTGAATGGTTGCTGGTCAGACGGGGACCTCAGACCAGGCACCTGCCTTTTCTAACCGCAATTCATTTTAATTGCTGAAATTCGTGCCCATGAAGGCAACCGTTTATAAAAGTACCGGCAGTTGGTATGTGGTGAAGGATGAAACAGGCAAGCAATACAATGCCCGTATGTTGGGGAAGTTTAAGATCGATGGGCTTACCAGCACCAACCCCATTGCTGTGGGCGACAAGGTTACCATTGAAACGGAGAATGAGATAGAAGACTCGGTTACCATTACTGAAATTGCAGACCGCAGGAATTATATCAACCGTACTTCACCGGCCAATAAGCACCAGCATCATATCATTGCTTCTAACTTAGACCAATCGCTTTTATTTGCCACGCTTAAAGATCCTAAAACATCGCAGGGCTTTATTGATCGGTTTTTAATTGCGTCAGAAGCGTATCATGTACCTGCCATCATTGTATTTAATAAGGCCGACCTGTATAAGAAAAAGGAACAGGACAAATTTGCCGAGTTACGGTCTACCTACGAGAAGATCGGGTATAAGGTATTACTTACAAGCATTGAAACAGGCGAAGGGCTGGAAGCAGTGAAATCTGTATTGCTGGGTAAGATTACTTTACTAAGCGGCCATTCCGGCGTGGGTAAATCATCTTTTATCAATAAGGTATTTCCTGAACTGAATCTTAAAACACAGGATGTGAGCGGGTGGAGCGGTAAGGGCTTGCATACAACCACGTTTGCGGAGATGTTTGATCTGCCCGGCGGAGGAAAGATCATTGATACACCTGGCATAAGGGAACTTGGGTTAGTAGATATTTCCAGGCAGGAACTTTCGCACTACTTTCCCGAGATGCGGGCATTGATCAACGACTGCCAGTTCAATAACTGCATGCACCTGAATGAACCGGGCTGTGCGGTAAAAAGATCGGTGGAAGAAGGGGCCATTACTATCGACCGCTACATCAGCTACTGCAATATCCTGGAATCGATCAATGAAAAGAACTATTGATCAATAAGCCCGGTGTTCGAGGAAATGGGCCACTTCCATTACCACGTTGTTGTTTTTGGAGAGATTCTTTTTCTGCTGCGGATAAATGCTCACCCCGTTGAAGATATTGTAATGCAACGTGAGGAATTGTCCACGATACTGGAAATCCCAGTCAAGTGTTTCCGCATCATCAACCTGGTTCAGGAATTTTACTTTAAGGTCTTTGGCCAGCGTGTTGGCAATGGCATAGAATTTTGATATGCCGCAATTATCATCTATCACGGCTTCGGTACAGCCGCTGGTGGTTTTCAGTTCGTAGCACATAGAGGTATAGGTTTTTTAAGATAAAATACTGGATCGCCGGAACATTACTACAGGTACGGAATGCTTACCTCTAGTTTGGATTTAAACTCTTTCTCCCCTTATACTTTGCCTTCTTCTCTGCCTTAATTGCTTTTTCATCCCCCGCTAAGATCTTTTCAGCGCCAACGTTTCTTCCGTTAGTGGGACAGCCAACTTTTTCTTTTTTGCTGAAGATGCGGCTAATGAAGCAGCCATTCAGCATAAAAGATGCACAGATAAAAAGGAACAGTATCTTTTTCATATTTTAAAGATAACTATTTATGGAATGATTTAAATACCCTCTTTTCCACTTCCGCTTTCAGAAAACCATCCACTGTATTTCACGTAGTTATCAGCTATCCGGTCAATTTCACCGCTGATCAGTTCCGGGCTTACGTCTTTTACCTTTTTAGCAGGCACCCCGGCATAGATACTTCCCGGCTCCACCCGGGTATTTTCCAGTACCACGGCCCCGGCAGCAATGATGCTGTTGCAGCCTATTACGGCATGGTCCATCACAATGGCGCCCATACCTATCAGTACGTTATCCTCTATAACGCAGCCGTGTACGATCGCATTGTGTCCGATACTTACATTATTTCCGATGATCGTGCCGGTTTTCTGGTAAGTACAGTGAATAACGGCCCCATCCTGCACGTTCACTTTGTTGCCCATACGTATACTATTCACATCACCCCGGATAACGGCATTGAACCAGGTGCTGCAATGATCTCCCATCACCACATCGCCTACAATAGTGGCATTGGGCGCTATATAACAGTCTTTTCCAAATGTTGGCATTATCCCTTTTACCGGAAGAATTACAGGCATGATCGTTTGTTTAAAGATGAACCCTGCTAAAGTAAAACAGATTTTTATTAAAAAGTAATTCCGAAGAGCACATAGGATTGAAGCCGCTTACTCTGGTCGCTGTACATAGCGCTTAATTCAAGCGGACCGATGGGTGTACGGTATGCAAAAGTGAGTGCATAACCGGTAAGCCCGGTGCTGGCAGATGTATTGCTGGCAAAATCTTTTACCAGACCATTTACCCGGCCGATCAGGTAAATATTGTTGATGGGGTTATAGCGCAATCCCAACTGCAAAGCAGCAACACTGGGTGAATGAAGCGTGGCCTCCTGCAACCCGGCAAACCTTACCTGGTTTCGGTAAATACCGTTGATGCCGCCGATAAGAAAATCATTAAGCTGGTTTGTTTTGTTGGTAAAGTTGATGCCTGCCTGCAAACCGGTGAAGAAATTGAATTTCTTATTCAATGCGGCAAAAACGGTACCATCAAAATAAACGCGGCTGTAATTATCAAAGTTAAAGGTACTGGGCACTGGCTGACCATTTTCCAGTTGGGTGATCTTCGGTCTCTGATCATACACATGGGCCAGCTCCAGGTTCATTTTTAATCCCCTGGTGGGATAGAATATCTGGTTAAGGCTGTTGTATTTCAGGTAAGCATAGCTTTTAAAGTTGGTGAAATTTCCTTTTACTTCCGATGCTGATCTTATGGCCGGGCCGAAATGAATGTATTCGAAAGCAGTACCAATACCCGCAGCCACTTTGTTATTGCCGCTGTTCTGGAAATTAAGGAACAGTTGGGAATAGTTCTGTTTATACGAACCATCCGCTTTGAAGTTTGTGTACGAATTGATCTCCTGGTTATCGAGCCGGAAACCGGTTTGAAAGGCGATATTCTTGATACGTCCGAGGTATTGCAGGTGCTCGGCTTCCAGTTGTATACTTTCTCCAACGGAAACGGAGACCATGCTTCTTGAATTGGGAATGAACAGGTCACGGGAAGTTAAGTTCAGGTTTACATTAATGCCCCTGAACCGGGTATAATAAACACCTGCTTTTACATGGGTACCGGGGTTTTCTTCTACACTGAAAATGATGGATGCCGTATCCGGGCTGGCATGTTCAAGGGTATAATTGATATTGCTGTAATACCTGGAACCATAAGCCCTTCGGATGCTTTTATTTATTTGAGCAGCGGTGTATGTACGGTTGTCGTCAAAATTCATCAGGTGTGCCAGGAAAATGGCGCTTGTCTTTTTCAGACCGTTCACTTTATAGCCGGTGATGAAAACAGTATGGGTGCTTATTGAATCTGCTTTTTTTACTTCGGTACTGGTAATGGCATTGATGCTGTCGGCCAGCTTTTTAAATATGGGATAATAAGAACGGCCGGTTTCCAGCCCTTCGTCTAAAATGATATCGCTGCTGCCAAAGCTGCCCATATTATATTTTTCCAGCGGCATATAGATATAATAATTTGTCAACGGTATTTCTTCCTTAAAATCACCGGCTTCTTTAAAAAATGCCATTTGAAGGATCACATCAATGGGGTTGGTTATTTTTTCTTTGGCAGAAAGGCCTGTGCTTACATTGCTGCCTATCACAATATCGGCACCCATTTCTTTTACGTTCTTAACAGGGAAGTTTCGTACCACGCCGCCATCTACCAGTCTTTTATCAGCAATATTCACCGCCGCAAAAACAGATGGGATGGCCATGGTTGCCCGAAGTGCTGTGGTAATGCTGCCGGTATCCAGTACAACCAGGTTACCCGTTTCCAGGTCGGTGGCCATGCATTTAAAAGGTATTTTAAAATGACTGAAGTTTCGTACATCCGAAACATGAAAGAACAGTTCCGAAAATTTGAGGTTCAGCTCCTGGCCTTTGATAACACCTGTTTGCAGGCTGATCCGGTTATTTATATACGGCAGTTCAATAGCAAAGCGGCTGTACTGTTCCTTTTCTTCCACCGAAAGGGTACGCAGGGATATCTGGTTGCCGAATAACTGGTCCCAATCAATACCACGGGCTATTTTTTCTATTTCATTACCACTGTATCCAACAGCATACAGGGCGCCAAGGATACCCCCCATGCTGGTACCGGTAATGTAATCCACTTTAAGCCCGGCGCTGTCAATGGCTTTTAAAATGCCGATATGTGCCAAGCCCTTTGCACCGCCGCCGCTGAGGGTAAGTCCTATTTTAGGACGTACTTTTTCCTGTGCATGTGTGGAGATAATGAACATGAAAAAACAAAGAAGGGAGAGAAGAAATTTCATCGTGTACAAATTACGAACTAACTGGCTTTACAATGGCGCTGAAAAGTTAATTATTTCCTTTGATAGCATAACGGAAATTACAGGGGTTTAGTTTGCTGTTCCGGTTATTAGCAGCAGAAGCCTTTATTTTGCAGTAATAATTGTGCCGATGACCAACCGCCAGCTTTTTTTAACTCATATGGGGCAAACATCTGATGCCCCGCTTTGCCTGGAAATTGTACGGGCCGAAGGCTGCAAGCTGTATGATGCCGATGGTAAAGAGTACATTGACCTTATCGGTGGTATCAGCGTTTGCAATGTGGGCCATCGCCATCCCAAGGTGATCGATGCCATCAAAGAACAGGTAGACAATTACCTGCACATTATGGTGTATGGCGAACTGGTGCAAAGTCCGCAGGTACAGTATGCAAGAAAACTCACCGACCATTTGCCTGCATCCCTCAACTCGGTTTTCTTTACGGCCTCGGGCAGCGAAGCAACTGAAGGAGCCATGAAACTGGCCAAACGTTTTTCCAACCGTACACAGATCGTTTCTTTTAAGAATTCGTACCACGGAAGTACACAGGGCGCATTAAGTGTAATGGGCAACGAATACTGGCAACAGGCTTTTCGCCCCTTGCTGCCCGACATTCTGCAACTGAACTATAACTCATTTGAAGATATTGATAACATTACCGAAAGAACGGCCTGTGTAATTGCAGAGACCGTACAGGCAGAAGCCGGGGTGATAGCTCCTCAGCATGGTTGGTTGAAAGCGCTGCGGAAAAAATGCGATGAAACAGGAACCTTGTTAGTATTGGATGAGATACAATGTGGCTTTGGCCGTAATGGAACCCTGTGGGCATTTGAACAGTTTGCTGTAGTGCCCGATATTCTGTTATTGGGTAAAGCGCTGGGTGGCGGAATGCCGCTGGGGGCCTTTGTTGCCGATAAAAAAATAATGGATTCGCTTACGCACGACCCGGTGCTGGGGCATATCAATACATTTGGAGGCCACCCGGTTTGCTGCGCCGCCGGTTTGGCTGCATTTAAAGTGTTGCTGGATGAAAAACTGGTTGATGGAGTGAAAGCAAAAGAACAGATTTTTATTTCTCTGTTGCATAATTCTAACATTAAAGCAGTAAGAAGCCGCGGTTTAATGATGGCGGTGGAGTTTGAAAGTTTTGAAATAAATAAGAAAATTATTGATGCCTTAATTGCCAAGGGCATATTTACAGATTGGTTTTTATTTGCTGCAAACTGCCTGCGTATTGTGCCGCCGCTGACTATCAGTGATGAAGAAATTACTTTGGCGTGCACAAAAATTATTGCAGTATTGGATGCGCTTTAAAAATTCCTGATGAAAAAATTCACTAAAAGAATTCTGTATTTTATTGTTGCAATAGGCTTGCTTTATCTCTTGCTGCTTATTCCCGATTCAAAAGAAAAAAATATTACGGGTGAAACAGGTAAAAACCCTTTTGCCTGGAACCGGGATGCACAATGGCAACAGATGGAGGATTTGTTTAAGCAGGCCAGGCAAATGGATACAGTAAAGCTGGATTCATTGATTGAGGTTAATAAAAGGGCTTTAGAATATGAGTTGATGTTACTTGTTCAAACTTCTTCGCATGTTGGATCCATTTGGATAAAAGCTCAAGATCATTTTTTTGTATTGGCTTCACTGGTTGCGGGGCGTCAGACCCAAGTATCCGGGTTGCTTGATTATTACAAGAGGATGCGTAATCTATTAAAGCGCCATTCACAGGATTGGCATATAGATGATCTTGAAACGAGAAATACAGTTTACACATTATTATATGGCATGCGTGCTGCGGTAGAAGAAGTATTATTACAGGCAGATAGTATAAAGTTTCCTGCTGCCATGTTGGTCAAAGATGAAAAGTCAGCAACACCAGCTGCTTCTATTTTTGGAATAGAAGTACACAGCGGCGATCTGCTGGTTTCCCGTGGCGGCGCTGAGATTTCTGCTTTAATATCAAGAGGAAATGATTACCCGGGAAATTTTTCACACGTAGCGTTGCTGTATGTGGATGGGAGATCAAAGGAACCTTTTCTTATTGAAGCGCATATTGAAAAAGGAGTGGCGGTGGCATCTGTTGCACAATATGAAGGCGATAAAAAATTACGCTTTATGGTAATGAGGCCACGATGGGACCTGGCACAGGTACAAGCCGATACCATGGCGGTGCATAAGGCAGCGAAAGCGGTATATGAAGAAGCTGCTAAGCGTCATATTCCTTATGACTTTAAAATGGATTTCAGTGATCCGTCTAAAATGTTCTGCTCCGAGGTAGGTTCTTATGCTTACCGGAAAGCGGGCATACCGGTATGGAAATATCCTTCCAGTATCTCATCACCCGGTGTGGTTAACTGGTTGCATGCATTTGGGGTGGAAAATTTTGTAACACAAATGCCTTCCGACCTGGAGTATGACCCGCAGTTTTCTGTGGTGGCCGAATGGCGTGACCCGGAAACCCTGTTTAAAGACCATATTGATAATGCCGTGATGGATGTGCTGCTGGAAAGAGCCAATGCCGGAGAAAAGATCGGTTACAATATATGGCAGCTTCCCGTGGTAAGGTTATTAAAAGGATATTGCGTCATTAAAAATCTTTTTGGCAAAGAAGGAATGATACCGGAAGGAATGAGCGCTGTACAGGCATTAAAGAATCAAACCTTTGTTGCCATGCATGTGAACCTTAAAAATAAAACAATATTACTGGCAAATGAATTTGTTAAGCAGAACGGGTACCGGCCGCCTTACTGGCAACTGGTAACATTGGCAAGGCAGGCATCTGGAAGCGGAAAAACACAATAAATGATGTTCTGGATTCCGGGGTCTTTCAGACCCGTCGTATCAGGTTATTCTCGGTAAAACTGAAATTTTGTTCGCCTGCAAGAGTTGGTTTAGTTCTTTTCTGTTATTTCATAAAATTCTACCTGCTTATAGCCCCCCACATTGGAGGTTCGTTTAAAGTACACACGGCTGAGCCATCCCGTATTTAGTGAATAAGAAAATTCATTCACATCGCTTATTTCCATGTCCTTAATCTGGTTTTGAATTTCTGCTTCATCCGTTTCAACTGAAGCAGATAATTTTTTTAACATAGCCGCAATAATTGGCCCTGCTTTGCCTTTGTCAATGACCTGGTTCAGACTTATCCTGCACAAGCCTTTTTTGGTATTCAGTTCATCCAGTTTTATTATGATTTTTGCAGGGAAGGGTTGCCCGCCGGTAACATTTGGAAGCAGGGTTTCCATCTCGGAGCCCGCAAAGGTATATTCAGCCCCATAGGAAGTATGGTATAGCTGGACTTCTTTGATCAATACCGCTTCAATATTTTCCTTTGACTGAAAAATTGTTTTTACTTGGTTCAATGCAGCAATGTATTCCTTATCCTGTGAGAGTTTCGTTGTAGCTTTCTCATAACTTGCGATATAAAAATCTCTTACTTCTTTCCAGTTTATTAATTCTGTAAAGGAACCCAC
>DAOLIP010000047.1:0-25933 GCA_035328475.1 Ferruginibacter sp. | reverse complement strand
GTTTGTACCCCTGTGGCGGATCGACCTGGTGGCACCGCAATATCCCGAAGGGCTGATGTTGCTCATCTACCCCTCGAAACTGGCCGGTAATGTTGATATCATCAACGGCCTTAATCATTATATCGGAATGAAGACGTTGCATACGGAAGACTTTATTGAATTCACCTTGTTGCCATACATTATCGGATTTTTTGCACTCTTCTTTATAATAACAGCCCTTGTGGGAAACCGAAAATTGCTTTACATACTCTTTATTTTTTTTGTTTCTTTCGGCATACTGGCCATGTATGATTTCTGGCGCTGGGAGTATAATTACGGGCATAACCTGAACCCCGATGCAGCCATTATTGTTCCGGGTATGGCATATCAGCCGCCATTGATCGGGTTTAAACAATTGCTCAATTTCGGTGCATACTCAATGCCCGATATGGGTGGATGGATATTTGTGGCAGTAGGGGCGTTATTGCTCTTTTGCTTTATAATGGAATGGCGCCGTTCCATAAAGATCCGGAAAGGATTGCCCATATTATTGATACTACCCCTGCTTCTTTCTTCATGCAGTACCGGGCCACAGGCTATTAATCCCGGTGTTGACAATTGTTATTTCTGTAAAATGACCATCAGTGATGTACGGTATGGGGCAGAGGTGGTAACAAAAAAAGGAAAGCTATATAAGTTTGATGATATGCATTGCCTGTTAAACTTTCTTCGTTCGGGTATGATCGAAAAAGAACAGGTGAAGGATGTTTATTTCACTAATTACAGCGGCAGTCACCAGCTCATCAATGTAAAAGAGGCCTTGTTGCTGAAAGCAGATGAACTGCGCAGTCCCATGGGTGGCAATGTGGCTGCTTTTGACAATAAGGACAGTATGTATGCCGTAATGAAAAAATACCCTGGCAATACCACTAACTGGAATGAACTGAACAAACAATGAACCGGCTGATCATGATATGGTGGTTGTTGTTGTTATCGGGCAACCTGTGGAGCCGGACGATAAGAGCAGGCAAGGAGCAACCCATACAAACTATTCAGCAGGCGCTGAAAATAGCGGTTGATGGCGATACCATACTGGTTAGTGCCGGCCATTACCACGAAGGAAACCTGGTGATAGAAAAATCTGTATATTTTATTGGGGTCAATTACCCTGTTCTTGATGGGGATCACAAATACGAAGTGATATCTGTCAAAGCGGATGGGGTATTGGTGCAGGGATTTAAAGTGATCAATTCCGGAGTGTCCAGTATGGAAGACTTTGCAGGTATCAAGATATATAACAAACGGGAGATCCGCATCGAGGATAACATCCTTGAAAATAATTTCTTTGGCATTTATACACAATACGGAACCCGTTGCATCATCCGAAATAATAAACTCACTGCATCGGCTGTTGAGGAGCAGCAAAGCGGCAACGGTATTCACTGCTGGAAAAGCGACAGTATGCAGGTCATTGCCAATACCATCAACGGACACCGCGACGGGATCTATTTTGAGTTTGTGACCCATTCGGTCATCTGGCGCAATATCTCGCAAAACAACCTGCGCTATGGGCTGCACTTTATGTTCTCGAATAACGATGCCTATTACAGCAATGTGTTTGAAGGAAACGGGGCAGGCGTGGCCGTAATGTTCTCCAAAGAAGTGACCATGGAGAATAATTATTTTGAAGAGAACTGGGGCGATGGCTCCTACGGCTTGTTGCTGAAAGAGATCAGTAACAGTTTTATTGTAAATAACCGGTTTGTAAAGAACACCACCGGCATTTTTATGGAAGGAGTGAGCCGGGTGCAACTGGAAAATAATGTTTTTAAGAACAATGGCTGGGCCATGAAGATACAGGCGAGTTGCCTGGAAGTGAATGTGTACAGGAATAATTTTCTTTCCAACAGTTTTGATGTGGGAACCAACGGCAGCCTCGTACTGAATAAATTCAATAACAACTACTGGGATAAATACGAAGGCTACGACCTGAACAAGGATAAACTCGGCGATGTTCCCTACCGGCCGGTAAGTATGTATGCCATGATCATTGAACAGAATCCGCCGGCCATGATCCTCTTCCGGAGTTTCATGTCTTCGCTGCTGGATAAAACAGAAAAGATATTGCCGTCGTTAACGCCGGAAGACCTGAAAGACGATCATCCTTTAATGAACTCTTTACCACTATGATCATTGCAAGTAATGTTTCAAAAAGATTCGGCAAATTAAAGGCGCTCGATGATGTGTCGGTTACCTGTGCCAAAGGAGAATGCATTGCATTGATCGGCCCGAATGGTTGCGGAAAAACTACGCTGATCAAATGCATACTGGGCATGGTGATACCCAACAGCGGATTCATCACTTTCAATGGAAAAAACATTTCGCACGACTGGCAATACCGGGCCCGGATCGGTTATATGCCGCAGATAGGCAGGTATCCCGAGAACATGACCATTGGCCAGGTGCTGGACATGATGAAAGACATCCGGGGTAAGTCAGCCGAACAGCCCGATGAAGAACTGATACACCGTTTTGAACTCAAAGGAATCATGCAAAAACGTATGCGAACCTTATCGGGGGGCACCCGGCAAAAAGTAAGTGCATCGCTGGCATTTTTGTTCAACCCCGATGTGCTGATACTGGATGAACCAACAGCCGGCCTTGATCCCGTTGCTTCCGAGATCTTAAAAGAGAAGATCATTGCTGAAAAAGTGAAAGGGAAACTGGTTCTCATCACTTCGCATATATTAAGCGAGCTGGACGACCTGGTAACACAGGTGATATTCATGCAGGAAGGAAAACTATGTTTCCATAAGAACATTGCATCGCTGCGGGAAGAAACCGGGGAAGAAAAATTATCAAAAGCCATTGCCCGGGTAATGCTGGGGAAATAAACAGTGCTATGAAAAAAATAATCAAATACGTCATCATCGATATCCTGCGCAACAAGATCATGCTGGCCTATACCTTATTCCTGTTCTTCATCTCCTTCAGCATATTCAACCTGGAAGACAATTCCACCAAGGGGCTGCTGAGTTTGCTAAATATCATCCTCATCATTGTTCCGCTGGTAAGCCTGCTGTTCTCTGCCATTTATGTGTACAACAGCGCCGAGTTCCTGGAATTGCTGGTAAGTCAGCCTTTGAAAAGAAGAACGATATGGCTTAGTTTATATACAGGATTGTCGGGCAGTATGGCCATGGCATTTTTTGTTGGTGTGGGCATTCCTATTTTATTATTTGAAGCAACCGCTACCGGTTTTATGATGCTGGCTACCGGCATATTCCTGTCGGTGATATTTGTTGCCATCGCCATGCTCGCTGCAGTTAAAACAAGAGACAAAGCCAAGGGTATTGGCGTATCCATTTTATTGTGGCTTTATTTTTCCATCATTTTCGACGGGCTGGTACTGTTCATTCTTTTCCAATTTGCCGATTACCCGCTGGAAAAAGCGATGATCGGGTTAACCGCTTTAAATCCAATAGACCTGGGCAGGATACTGATCCTGCTGAAACTGGACGTGTCGGTGATGATGGGATATACCGGAGCTATTTTCAAAGACTTTTTTGGAACACAGGCCGGGCTGATCATTTCTTTTGTTGTTCTAATCACCTGGGTCATCATACCGGCCTGGTTCTCTTTGCGGAAATTCAACCATAAAGACCTGTAACATGAAACGGATAGAAGCACTGGCCCCCTTGTCGAGAGACCACCACGAATCTCTCATTCTTGCGCAGCTTTTAAAGAAGGATGCCCCGGCATATAAAGGTTTGCCGGATACGGTTGAGGGAAAGATCGTGTATGCAAAACAGCTTTTCGAAAATGAGATCAGCGAGCATTTCCGGAAAGAAGAACTGGTGCTGGATAAAGCAAAGTATTGTAATGAAGAGATCGATCGCATTTCGGAAGCAATCAGATCAGAACATAAGGAGTTGGCTGCCTTATTTCTTTCATTGGATACGGCTTCAACTTCCGAAATAAAAATGGACGAACTGGGTAATAAACTGGAAGAACATATACGGAAAGAAGAGAGGGTATTGTTCCCGCTCTTACAGCAGTATTGCCCGGCCGGTCTGTTACAACAGATCCATGATGTATTACATTAATACCGATAAACATGAGAAAAGATATAACATCAAGAGAAGACATTGAACTGCTGGTAAACAGTTTTTATGATAAGGTAAAGCAGGATGCAGTGATCGGGTTTATTTTTACCGATGTTGCAAAAGTTAACTGGGAAAAACATTTACCGCTGATGTACGATTTCTTCGAGAACATGTTGTTTTATACCGGCAGCTATACCGGCAACCCGATGGAACTGCATCGTCATATTAACCGGCATTTACCGCTTACCCGGGAGCATTTTCAGCAATGGGAACAACTCTTTTGCAGCACGGTGGATGAATTGTTTGAAGGAGACACTGCCGCACTGGTAAAGCAACGGGCCTTAAGCATCTCTGCAGTAATGAAGATAAAGATACTGGATGCTTCAACGATGGACAGAATATTCTGATCGCATAAATGAGAAAGCGGCCCGGTAATTGCCGGGGCGCTTTCTCATACATGGGTGTTGCAAACTATTTTGCAGGGGGAGGTAATAAAACTGCATCAATAACATGGATAATACCGTTTGATGCCGGAATGGATGCAAGTATTTTTGCTGTTCCATTTACGTAAATACCATCGGCTTTTTTGCTGATGGTAATGTTCCCGCCATTTACCTGTCCGAGTGATTGACCGTCCTGCAGCATATCTTCTTTAAACACACCAACCGAAACATGGTATTGAAGGATATCGGTTAATGCCTCTTTCTTTTCGGGCTTTAATAAACCTTCCACGGTGCCGGCGGGTAATTTATCAAAGGCCGCATTGGTAGGAGCAAAAACAGTGAATGGCCCTGCATTGCTCAATGCATCTACCAACCCGGCTGCTTTAACAGCCGTAACAAGTGTGGTGTGGTCTTTGCTGCCAACGGCAACCTGTACCACATTCTTTGCAGACATATCGTCCTTTACCCCCGATTGACCTGTTGCGGGCGTATTATCGGTGGTTGCGGCGGAGACGGTTTGTGTATCATTATCTCCCGAATTACAGGAAGCAGCAAGGAGGAGAAAAGATATGGAAGCAGTGGTGATCAATTTACTTTTCATAAATAGTGTTTTTTCTTTTAAGAAAATTTTGTGTAAATCTAACCGATGCTGCTGCAAACATTTATGACCTGAATCACAATTGGGAACTGGACAATAGTGAATAGGCATTAGTCATTAAAAGAATCCGCCGGCATAAGGACTGGAATGACCAATGACTATTGACCAACAACCATTTTATTCTGCGTCTCCTGCTTTCCCGTTACTTAAAAAATGTTCTTGCTTATGATGAGGATCATTTTTGCGGCCACCCGCTGTCAGTAAATTTGGCTGTGATCTAAAATAGCTTTGTTAAGCACTAAAACCATTCACAATGAAAAAGATAATCATAGCGCTCGACGGGCAGCATTTTCCGCACGGCGCATTTGAATTTGTGAAAAGTATCAATAACCGTAATAAAGTCTTGCTGGCAGGGGTATTCCTTAGTCCCGTTGACTATTCAAAAGTTCTTGCTTTCACGGGAATGGAAGGGGTATCCATGATGCCGGATTGGCTTATGCGGGGAGAAGATGATTCGCTCGTGAGTAAGAACATAGAGATCTTTGAACAGGCCTGTACTGCGGAAGGACTGGAATACCGGGTACACAAGGATACAGATATGATGGCGATCTCTTCCCTGATAGAAGAAACCCGTTTTGCCGATGTACTGCTCGTAAGCAGCGACCTGTTTTATGAAAATGTACAGAAAGAGCAGCCTAATTTCTACCTGGAAGAAGTATTGAAAAAAGCAGAGTGTCCAGTGATGCTGATCCCGGAGAATTACAAAGAGCCTGTGCAGAATTTCCTCACTTACGACGGAAGTGAATCTTCAGTATTTGCCATTAAACAGTTTGCCTATGTTTTTCCTGAACTCGCCGTTAATGAAACCATTCTTTTATCAGCCGTTGGACAAAAAGAAGAACTGCCTGAATATGGTATGATCTCCGAATTGGTTTCCAGGCATTATCCAAATCTGAAGATATTATCATTGCCGGTAGTTAACCGCAATGATTTTTCCGGTTGGATGAAGAATCAGCAACCAGGCTATGTTGTCATGGGGGCATTCTCCAGGTCCTTATTCTCCCAATTGTTCAGGAAGAGCCTGGCCAATAAGGTGATCCATGAAATTAAGATGCCCATTTTTATATCACATAAATAAGCAGTAATGATCTCCAAAACAGAAGAGCACCAATATTACTTTGAAGTGCAGTTGAACCATAAGGAGGGAAGAATAGGTACGCTATCGGCCAAAGATGTGAAAGGTACCATTGAAGTAGCCACGCCACCGGAATTTGCAGGCGGTGTACCGGATAAATGGAGCCCGGAGCACCTGTTCTTAAGTTCCCTGAGCGGATGCCTGATGACCACGTTTTTGGCGATTGCAGATAAAAAGCGTTTGCATGTTTGCGATTTTGAATGTAACTGTATCGGGCAGGTAAGATTGTATGAAGGCCACCTGGAATTTACCACCATCGACCTGTTTCCTAAAATATATGTGGAAACAGAAGCGGATATTCCCCTGGCAAATGAAACCCTGCTGAAAACATACAAGCACTGCATTATTGCCAATTCCATCAAACCATTGCTGGTTCACCACGGCGAAGTACTGCTCAGTAAAGAACAGCCAGCATAAATTTTAACCCTTGATTTCTTTTTAAATAGTTAAGTTTGAAAAGGAATAAAGCGAACCTATGTCTAAAACGGAGATCCAATTTTTAGAAGGCCCCCAAAGCCGCTGGAAAGAATTTAAGTTTACCATAACCGTTCTGTATGAATTCATCAAAGGACTTCGGGCCCTTCATTTTGTAGGGCCCTGTGTTACTGTGTTCGGGTCGGCCCGTTTTGAGGAAGGCCATCCGGATTATGAAGCAGCCCGTGAACTTTCCGGAAAAATAGCAAAGTTGGGATTTACTATCATGACCGGTGGCGGGCCTGGCATCATGGAAGCAGCAAACCGCGGCGCCCGGGAGGCAGGGGGCAGGAGTGTGGGATGCAATATTGAACTTCCGCATGAGCAAAAGCCCAATCCCTACATGGATAAATGGGTTACCATCCGTTATTTTTTTATACGCAAGACCCTGCTCTCGAAATATTCCTATGCCTTTGTGGTTTTTCCCGGAGGCTTTGGTACCCTGGATGAATACTTTGAAGCCATTACATTGATACAAACAAAGAAGATCAGTGAATTTCCGGTAGTAATAATGGACAAGGAATTCTATAAACACATCATTGCACACATTGAAGTAATGAAGCAGGAAGGCACTATTTCGGAAGCAGATATGAAGCTTTTCTTCTTTACCGATAATATTGATGAAGCGGTGGATTATATCCGGCACAATGCCATAAAGAAATTCAACCTGCGGCCGGAGAAACCGTTCAAACCATTCAAATGGCTGTTTGAAAGAGGCTGACAGTCACTTCTTCTTACATGACGAAAGTCATGGTTCATTTTGATACCCGTCATTTTATTGCTTCCTGAGTTTCTTCACTTTTGTTCTGTAATCATTGGCTATACAAGATATTCTAGAAATTCCAGGCAGGACGGAGGGTATATCATAACGGTAATGATGTTGATTACTGGCATTGTTTCTTATGACCTGCCTAATAAATTTTCGGGGCTGAACAACAGTTCAACCAAAAGTGTACAGTAGTTTCTGTTTATTTTACCCGCTGCATATTCTTGTGCGGCGGCTTTTTTTACAGCAAAAAGAAAACCTATCAATAGTTCGACACACATACCGGTTAATTGTTATCACTGCGGCGACACCTGCGGCAGCGAGCCCGTTGTTGCTGAAGACAGGTATTTCTGCTGCCAGGGTTGCAAACAGGTTTACCTGCTGCTCAATGAAAATAATCTCTGCAGTTATTACGACCTGGATAAGACCCCCGGGCTGAAGGCAAAAGGGAAATTCGTATCGGGGCGCTTTGCTTACCTGGATGATGACGCAACAGTTCAAAAACTGGCGCAGTTCAAAAGCAGCCAGCAGGTGAATATCAGTTTCAGTATACCGCAAATGCATTGTTCCTCCTGTATTTACCTGTTAGAAAATCTTCATCGTATTGAGCCGGGCATCAAACAGTCGCAGACCAATTTTCAGCAAAAAGAGGTTTTTGTGGTATACGATCCGCAACAAATATCGCTGCGTAAAGTGGTGGAACTGCTCGCATTCATCGGCTATGAGCCCTATATAAGCCTGAACGATACGGTATCAAAAAAGAAAAATACCTTCAGTAAAAATCAACTATACCGGATCGGGGTGGCAGGCTTTTGTTTTGCCAATATCATGATGTTAAGTTTCCCCGAGTATTTTTCATCGGGTAATATTGAAGAAGCCGGGCTGAAAGAGACCTTCACCTGGATAAACCTGCTGCTGTCGCTCCCGGTCCTGCTTTTTAGTTCTTCTGCCATTTTCAGCTCGGCCTGGAAGGGATTACGGCAACGATTCCTGAACATTGATGCTCCCATTGCCCTGGCCATCATTGTAACTTTTGCCAGAAGCTATTACGAGATCATCACCGGCACCGGCGCCGGTTACCTTGACTCCGGAACGGGTATTGTTTTTTTTATGCTCGTGGGCAGGTGGTTCCAGAATAAAACATACGACTCTTTTTCATTCGACCGTGATTACCGTTCTTACTTTCCACTCGGCGTTTCTGTTATTGATAACGGGGTGGAAAAAAATATCCCGGTAACACAATTAAAAGTATCTGACCGTATCATTATCCGGCATGAAGAAATGATACCTGCTGATGCGATACTGATGAAAGGTGCAGCCAGCATTGATTACAGTTTTGTAAGCGGCGAGAACACCCCGGTGGAAAAGCAAAAAGGCGAACTGATCTATGCGGGGGGTAAACAAACGGGCAGTGCCATTGAGCTGGAGGTCATTAAAGAAGCGTCACAGAGTTATATCACCAAGCTCTGGAATAACGAAGTTTTCAACAGCCGTAAAAACGAAGAGAAGTCATTCATACATCCCTGGAGCCGTTATTTTACCCTGGTGCTGTTCTCTGTTGCGGTTGCGGCATGTATATGGTGGTGGATCCATGACCCTTCTAAGATACTGCCTGCTGTTACCGCGGTTTTGATCGTTGCCTGTCCCTGCTCCTTATTGCTTTCGGCCACATTCACCTACGGCAACATGCTCCGGATCTTTGGCCGTAATAAATTGTACATGAAGAATGCCGGTGTAATAGAATCCCTGGCAAAGGTGAACAGCATTGTGTTTGATAAAACGGGCACCATCACCCAAAACCATTCTTCGGTGGTTAGTTATGAGGGTACGCCGCTAACCAATGCCGAACTGTTTGCCGTAAGGAATATCACCCGCCAGTCATCGCATCCGCTCAGTAAGATTATTGCATCGGAATTGAAAACGGTTGAGGAAAAGGAATTAACCGTTGATCATTTTAAAGAATATACCGGTAAGGGCCTGGAAGCAACCGTGAATGATATGGAGGTGAAGATCGGCTCTGCCGTGTTCATCAACCAGTTCCACCAGGGCGTTGCTTCTTACGATACCGGTACACACATTCACCTGATGATGAATAATGTGCACATGGGGTGGTTCACGGTAAGTACCCAATACCGGGATGGCATCAGGGATATGATCAAACAGCTTCGCCGGCAAGACTTTGATCTTTTTGTATTATCCGGAGATAACAATGCTGAACAACCAAACCTCGAAAAAATATTCGGCAAAGCAACACCGCTTTATTTTAATCAATCGCCGCAGGGAAAACTTGATTTTATCAAAGGACTTCAGCAGGAAACAAAGAATGTATTGATGCTGGGTGATGGGCTCAACGATGCCGGCGCCCTGATGCAAAGCAATGTAGGAATTGCGGTGAGTGAGAACTCGGCCCAGTTCTCCCCGGCAAGCGATGCCATCCTGGATGGCAGCAGGGTTGGACTGCTGGATAAATTCATTGCATATGCCCGGACAGGTAAGCAGATCGTGCTGGCCAGTTTTATACTTTCCATTCTTTATAATATTGTGGGCTTGTCCTTTGCGGTACAGGGAACGCTTTCTCCCATTGTAGCGGCCATTCTCATGCCTGCAAGCAGCATCAGCATTGTACTGTTTGTAACCATCCTCTCTTCTTATGTGGCCCGTAAAAAAGGCCTGGGAATTGCAACATGACCAAAATCATATTTGGCTTTGATAGCCATCATCTTACAACGTTGCGGGTGATTTTATTTTTGACCTCAACAAAATAATCTCATTTGAGCGCTTTATTCATTTTGATCGGTATCAGCATACTGGTTGCAGGAAGTTTTCTTGCCGCCTTTTTGTGGAGTGTTAAAAATGGCCAGTATGATGATGATTACACCCCATCCGTGCGGATATTATTCGACGACAAACAAAAATCAACCGCTTCTTCATCCAATACAACTTTAACTCAAACCAAAAAATAACATGCAGGTAGAAAAATTTTATTATGACAACCGTATAGTAAAGAATTTTGCTTACGCAACCATTCTGTGGGGTGCCGTGGGGATGCTTGCAGGCCTTTGGGTGGCCCTGCAATTAGTGTTTCCGCAGATGAATATTACACAGTATGGTTCATTTGGCCGGCTTCGTCCTTTACATACCAATGCGGTGATCTTTGCCTTTGTGGGTAATGGTATCTTCATGGGGGTGTATTATTCATTGCAGCGTCTTTGTAAGGCAAGGATGTTCAGTGATAAACTCAGCAATATCCATTTCTGGGGATGGCAACTGATCATTGTGGCAGCAGCTATTACACTTCCGGTCGGGCTAACACAGGGAGCAGAATATGCCGAACTTATCTGGCCGATTGATGTTGCCATTACCATCATCTGGGTGGTGTTTGGATGGAATATGTTCGGTACCATCATCAAGCGAAGGGAAAAACATTTATACGTTGCCATCTGGTTTTACATTGCCACCTTTGTAACGGTTGCAGTATTACATATCATCCGCTCCGGGCAATTGCCTTATAGCTGGCTGCACAGTTACAGCTGGTATTCGGGTGTGCAGGATGCGTTGGTGCAATGGTGGTATGGCCACAACGCGGTGGCATTCTTTCTTACCACACCTTACCTGGGGTTGATGTACTACTTCATGCCCAAAGCTGCCAACCGCCCTGTTTATTCTTATCGCCTTTCCATTATTCACTTTTGGGCGCTGATATTTTTATACATCTGGGCGGGTCCGCACCACCTGTTATATACCGCCTTACCTAACTGGGCACAATCACTCGGCATCGTGTTCTCCTTCATGCTTATCTTTCCAAGCTGGGGCGGGATGATCAATGGTTTGCTTACGTTGCGTGGTGCCTGGGACAGGGTGAGGGATGATGTGATCCTGAAATTCTTTGTAGTGGCAGTTACCGCCTATGGTATGGCCACTTTCGAAGGGCCGATGCTTTCTTTAAAATCATTTAATGCAGTTGCACACTTTACCGACTGGATCGTTGCCCATGTACACGTAGGTGCATTGGGCTGGAACGGTATGCTCACTTTTGGTGTGATCTACTGGCTGATACCAAGAATTTTCAAAACCGACCTGTACTCAAAGAAATTAGCCAACAATCATTTCTGGCTGGGAACACTGGGTATCTTGTTCTATGCCATTCCAATGTATTGGGCAGGTTTTACACAGAGTTCTATGTGGAAACAGTTTACCGAAGCCGGTCAGCTTAAATATACTTTCCTGGAAACAGTTACTTACCTGAAGCCTTTCTATGCCATGCGTTCATTGGGTGGAGCCCTTTACCTGGTAGGCGTATTCATCATGTTCTATAATATTTATAAAACCGTTAAGAAGGGAAGCCTGGTTGCCAATGAAGAAGCGGAAGCAGCACCCCTGGCAAAAGAATATGTAAAACACAGCGGCGAACACTGGCACCGTGCCATTGAAAGAAAACCGGTTCAGTTCATGCTGCTGAGTTTAGTGGTGATATTGATCGGGGGCGCCATTGAACTGATCCCTACTTTCTTAATAAAATCAAACGTACCTACCATCAGCAGCGTGAAGCCATACACGCCGCTTGAGTTACAAGGCCGGGATATTTATGTTCGGGAAGGTTGTTATGTGTGTCACTCACAAATGATCCGACCATTCCGCAGCGAAACAGAACGTTATGGAGAGTATTCAAAAGCCGGGGAGTTTGTGTACGACAAACCATTCCAGTGGGGAAGTAAGCGAACCGGTCCCGACCTCGCAAGAGAAGGTACCGGCAACCTGAAAAAATCCGATGGATGGCACTTCCGTCATTTCCGGGAACCATCTTCCATGAGCGAAGGATCCATCATGCCTTCCTATCCGTTCCTGATGGAACAGAATATTGATACCGCATCAACCGCTGCAAAGATCAATGCCATGCGGAGCCTGGGGGTGCCTTATGATAAAGGATATGAGCAATATGCCAACAGCGACCTGATGACGCAGGCCAACAGCATCCGCATCAACCTTAAGATCGAGGGCATACAGATACCCGCCAACCGGGAAGTGATCGCTTTGATCGCTTACCTGCAGCGCATGGGTACCGATATCAGTAAAAATAAAACAGCCACCTATAATAAATAGACCATGTTCAAATTCATAAAACAGTACGCAGAACAGATAGACAATATTGATATCTATCCCATCATTTCCCTGTTCATCTTCTTCAGTTTTTTTGTGGTATTACTGGTAAGGGTGAAACGGATGAAAAAGGAAAGGGTGGAAACCTTATCAAATCTCCCGTTTGACAATGATGAATTGACTAACTCAAACTTTAAAAATGCATAGTATGAATTTCAGCAGATCAATAAAAAATAAAACAGTAGTTACGTTGCTTGCATCGCTGGCAGCCATGGGCGTTGCTGCGCAGGATAAAGCAGCCGCTGCCACCCAGCCGGTAACAACATCGGGCTATAACCAATTGGCTACCCTTTTGGTGATCATGATCGTGGTACTTGCTTTCGTGATCTGGGGAATGGGTCATGTACTTACAGCACTGGGCCGGCAACTGCTTGAAAAAGGCAAAGCTTCTTCAAAAGCACTTCCGGTGATCATGCTTCTGGGTTTATCTCTTTTGTCGCAGGCCACAATCGCCCAGGACGCCACAGCGAATGCAGCCAGCACATTGCCTAATTATGGCGGACTTTCTGAAAATACCTTTTACATTTTTGTTACGGTATTGGCTATGGAAGTACTCGTCATTCTCTTTCTTGGCTTTTCTATCCGCAGGATGTATACAGAATTATTGCCCGAAAAAACAAAAACGGCAGCAGAACGGTCAAAACTGGGCGCCTGGTGGGCCGGTCTCGACAAAAAGATATTTACCAAAGCAGTACCGGTAGAACGGGAAGCCGATGTAATGCTGGATCACGACTACGATGGAATTAAAGAACTCGACAATGCATTGCCACCCTGGTGGAAGTATGGATTCTATTTTACCATTGTGGTAGGGCTGATCTACCTCGTGAACTTTCATGTGATGGGCCTGGGAAAAAATCCTACGGAAGAATACAATGCAGAAATGGAAGCCGCCAGAATTCAGAAAGAACGTTATGAAGCCAGCAATAAAGACAAGATCGATGAGAACAAAGTGCCGATGGCCGATGCTGCCGGTATTAAAGAAGGTCAGCAATTGTTTGAAGCCAATTGTGCCGCCTGTCATTTAAAAGACGGTGGTGGAAACGTTGGTCCCAACTTAACGGACGATTACTGGTTGCACAAGGGTTCGCTCAATGACATCTACCGTACCATTAAAGTGGGCTATCCCGATAAGGGAATGCAATCCTGGAGCGGCCAGTTCAGCCCAAAGCAGATCAGTTACCTGGCCAGCTTTATAAAATCGATCCATGGTACCAAGCCGGCTACCCCAAAAGCACAGCAGGGTGAATTCTGGGTTGAGAACCCCGCTGGTGCTGTTGCGGATTCGGTTGCTGCAAAGCCCGATTCGGGAGTTGTAGCAAAACCGGATTCAGCAGGCATCAAGAAATAAACAATGGCAGAAACTACTAATATACAGAAACAGGAATCTTTCAGGGATTCGGTTGCCACCATCAGCAGTGAGGGTACCCGCAATTTCATCAATCCTAAGAAACCCAAAGGAAGGTTATATAATCTCAGAACCTGGTTCAGTATCTTCTACCTGATCGTATTCTTTACCCTCCCTTTTATTAAGGTGAATGATGCGCCCTTGTTCATGTTCAATGTACTCGAGCGTAAATTCATCTTTTTTGGTATGATCTTCTGGCCACAGGATTTCTTCATCTTCGGAATCGGCATGCTCACCTTCATTGTGTTTGTGATCGTATTTACGGTGGTGTTCGGCCGCATTTTCTGCGGATGGGCTTGCCCCCAGACCATTTTCATGGAAATGGTGTTTCGTAAAATTGAATACTGGATCGATGGAGATTCTGCCAAACAGAAACAATTGAGGGCCATGCCCTGGAATGGCGAGAAGATCAGGAAACGGGTTGTAAAATTCGTTGTATTCTTTGCGATCTCATTCCTGATCGCCAATTTTTTCCTGGCATACCTCATCAGCATGGATCAACTGATAGGCTATATTGAAAATCCCGGCGCTCATATTGGTACGCTTATCTCATTGCTGATCTTTACCACCGTCTTCTTTTTTGTTTACTGGTGGTTCAGGGAGCAGGCGTGCATTGTGGTTTGTCCGTACGGAAGATTGCAGGGCGTATTGCTGGATAAGAATTCCATTGTAGTTGCATACGATCATAAAAGAGGAGAGCCAAGAGGCAAGTTAAAAAAGAAAGAGGACCACGACTGCAAGTGTGTTGATTGCAAGGAAGACGGCGCCTGCAAAAGCATCAACTCAAAATTTGAAGCTCTTAGCAGGCAGGGTGATTGCATTGACTGCTTTGCCTGTGTACGGGTTTGTCCAACCGGTATCGACATACGGAACGGTACCCAACTGGAATGTGTGAACTGTACCGCCTGCATAGATGCCTGCGATGCCATCATGACCAGTATTGAAAAGCCCAGGGGCCTCATCCGTTATGCATCTGAGAACAGCATCACCAGGGGCGTGAAGCTGAAGATCAATGCCCGCATTAAAGCATACATCGCTGTATTGATGCTGCTGATCTCACTGCTCGTGTTCCTGATCGTAAGCCGTACCGACCTGGACGTACGTTTAATGCGTACTGCCGGGATGACCTACAATACGCTCCCCGACGGACGTATCACCAACCTCTTCAACCTGAAACTTGCCAACAAAACGCATAAGGATATAGATTTTGTTTTAAAGCTGGAAAATGTGCCCGGAGAGATCGAACTGGTAGGAAGCGGGAAACTGACCGTAAGAAAGGAAGCCTATACCAACCTGCAGTTCTTTATTAAGCTTAAGAAAGAAAATATCAGCGGATGGAAAACGATGGTGAAGATGGGTGTGTATGAGAACGGGAAAAAAATAAAAGACATTGAGGCCAAATTCATTGGCCCCGAAGTATATAATTAAAAACACTTAGTATGAACTGGGGATATAAAATACTTTTTGTGTACACTGCATTTGTAGTGGGCATATTATTCATGGTGTTCAAATCTTCGTCACAGAAATTTGACCTGGTAACCACCGATTACTATGCGAAAGAAATAAAGTACCAGGATAAGATCGATGAGATGAACCGGGTGTCGGCCTTGTCGGCCCCGGTTAAATATGAGATGAAAGACAACTCCCTCGTAATTGAATTTCCAAAGGACTTTACAGGAAAGAAACTGATCGGCGAAGCGGTATTGTACTGTCCTTCTGACGAAAGCCGTGATATTAAAAAGGATTTCAGTATACAGGATGAATTATTGATCCTGCCGCTGTCATCGGTAAAGAGAGGATTGTACGAGTTGCACCTGAGCTGGCAGGAGGCAGGAGTTACGTACTATTTTGAAAAGAAGATATTTATTTAAAACGGTAAACAATGATCGAACTGGTACTTGCGGCATTCAGCATCGGAATACTGGGTAGTTTCCATTGTGTGGGTATGTGCGGCCCGCTGGCTTTATCATTGCCACTGAACAATAACAGTACCTGGTCAAAATTTTCCGGCGCCCTGCTTTATAATGTCGGCCGCATTGTTACCTATTCTTTTTTTGGCCTGGTCTTCGGCGCTATTGGAAAAACAGTTGCCTTATTTGGATTTCAGCAATGGTTATCGGTGATACTGGGAGTGCTTATCATTATATTGATGATACTGCCAAAACGAATAAAGGCCTGGCAAAGCCAGCGCAGCGGAATAGGTTTTTTTGAAAAAGTTCGTTCCCTGCTGGGCAGGCTTTTTCTGCAAAAGAATCACGCTTCCCTTTTTCTTATAGGATTGCTCAATGGTTTATTGCCATGTGGGTTGGTTTATATGGCTGCGGCGGGAGCCGTTGCAGCAGGCAGTATTACCAAAAGTGTATTGTTCATGGCGTTCTTTGGGTTGGGAACATTACCGGTTATGTGGAGTGTGGCATTCCTGGGTAATTATGTAAGTCTCGGCATCCGGCAAAAGATACGCAGGGCTTACCCGTACATGATGATGCTGATGGCTTGCCTGCTCATCTTAAGAGGGATGGGTTTAGGAATCCCTTATGTGAGCCCGAAATTAAAAGCAGAAAAGGACGCGGCAGTTGAATGTTGTGCCAAACCCTGATGAATCTCAGGTAACCGGGTGATGGGAATCCTATATTCAGGGGAACATTAAAAATAGATTTGTAATTACCATAAGTGTATAAAGAAGGAGAATACGTATAAATGAAAAACATGGCTATTGGTGAAATATTGAAACCCGGGCAATTTGTTCATGAGAACAAAACCTGGTTGCGCCTGCTGGAATTCTTTAAACAGGAAAACACGGTATTAAAAAACCGGTTGGCCGAAGTTCTGGATCATAAGAACAATAAAGAATTCCTTGCCCTGGCGGAACATTTTCAAAATATGTTCATCATCAAAGATGAATTCATTGATGAACTGCGTCATGATGTGAACGGGCAGGTACAGGTACTCACCGGCAAGGATAAGCCCGGGCTGGATCAGAAAATAATAAAGAAGCAGGAAAAACTCCGCAACGAAATGGAGTATATGGAAACCGACTTTTCTAAATTGAAGAACGAATTCAACCGTTACCTCTCCACCAACCTGTAATGCTAGTTAAGCATGGCCGCCAGTTTCTTCTGGTTGGTGATGATGATATTACCTTCGGCGATCTCGATCAGTTTTTCACTTTTAAAATCGCTCAGTGTGCGGATGAGTGATTCGGTGGCGGTTCCGGCAATATTGGCCAGGTCTTCGCGGGAAATGTGCATGGAGAATTTATCCTGGTTCTCTTTCTGGTATTTGCTCTGCAGCGTAAGCAATGCATCGGCAACCCGTTTGCGCAGGGAGTTATAGGCAAGGCCCAGCAACTGGTTCTCTTTTTCCGAAATATTTTTTGCCAGCAGTTTAATGAATTTATGTGTTACCTCCCGGTTGGTGAGCAGCAGGCTTTCGAATTCTTCCTTAGGCACAATGGCAATATCGCAGTCCTCAATGGCTTCAGCCGTTTCTTTATAAACCGTTTCTTCAAGCAGGGCGGTATATCCAAAAAAATCGCCTTCATTAAAAAGTCCCACGGTCAGTTCTTTACCGGCATCATTTGTCTTGAATGTTTTTACTTTTCCTTTCTGGATAAAGTAAAGGCGGTTGGGGTGGTTGCCTTCTGAGTAGATAAGCTGTTTCTTTTTATAATGATTGATATGCCGGTCGGCGGCAAGCTCTTTCAGGGCATTTTCGCCACGGAAATCATTCAGCATCTGCTGCATACCTTCGGCATCGCTGGAATAGTTTTTAGCGATTACTTCGGTTTTCCTCAGCCTGCTTTCAATGGCATTCATCAGCTCAATATCACTGAAAGGTTTGGTGATATAATCATCGGCGCCCATTTCCATGCCTTTACGGAAATCGCCTCTTTCGGCTTTGGCGGTTAAAAAAATAAAGGGTATGCCGGTCAGTTCCGGGTTTTTATTTAACAGGTGCAGTACGCCGTATCCATCGAGTACCGGCATCATGATGTCGCAAATGATGAGATCGGGTTTTGCGGCCAGGGCTTTTTCAACCCCCACTTTCCCGTTCTCCGCCGTACTGACCTTGTAGCCGGCCAGTTCCAGTATCTCAGCAGTATTTTCCCTTATCTCGTTATTATCTTCTATAAGCAGCAGATGTTTCATATATCAATATGCAGATAAGTTATGCATTTTCTTTTTTAAATGTAATAATAAATCTGGTACCTTTTTCCAATTCGCTGCTGAATTCAATTTTTCCATCCATGATTTCAATATAACGGCCCACAATATGAAGCCCCAGGCCGGTGCCCTGTATATTGGTAACATTGGCGCCACGGAAGAACCGTTCAAACAGGTGTTCCTGGTCTTCCTGGGATATACCCAGGCCATTGTCCTTCACCGTCAGCACGATCTCCCCGGCGGTTACCCTGCTGGTTACTTCAATTACGCCGTTCTCGGACGAGAATTTGATGGCATTCGACAGCAGGTTGGTGATCACATTGCGCAACAGCGTTGGGTCCAGCACCACCGTATCTTCCCCGCTGTGTTTATAAATGATCTGCTGGTCTTTTTTTGCAATACCCTCCAGTTCGGTACAGAGCGCAGCAATGAGTTCTTTAATATTAAAGGAGATATTGTTTGCCAGGATCTTACCGTCCTCGATCTTGCCGATGGAAAGAAATTCGTTCAACAGGCTGGTAAGGTTGTTCACAGATGATTTTATCCGGTGAATGTGCTTGTCTCTTTTTTCCTGCTCCTCAGTTTCGGTATATTTAGATACCAGGGAGGCAGAGGAGAGGATGGTGCTTAACGGTGTACGGAACTCATGTGAAGCCATGGAAACAAAACGGCTTTTCAGGTCGCTCAGCTCTTTTTCTTTGCTCAATGCCTTGGTCAGTTCGTCTTTGGATACTTCCAGCTGAGCAAGGGTTTCTTTTAACTGTTTGGTACGCAATTCTACTTTTTCTTCCAGTTCATCATTAAGTTCTTCAATTTTTTTGTTTGTTTCGGCCAGTTGTTCTCTTTGCTGAACGACCGCATTTTCGTATTCTTTTCTTTTACTGATGTCGCTTATGAAAGCAATGGTAAAACTCTCATCCGCCATGATATAATTACTCAGACTGATCTCAACCGGGAATTCGGTACCGTCTTTTTTTGATGCAAAAAGGTCTTTGCCAACACCCATTGGCCTTGGTTCGGGATGTTTGTTATAGTTATCCCGGTATTTGGTATGATGGCCATGATACCGGGCAGGGATCAGTTGCTCAATTTTTCTGCCGATCAGTTCCTCCTGGCTGCTGTATCCGAACTGGGATAAGAGGAAATTGTTTGCCATCAGTATCTCTCCTGTTTTACTGGCAACCAATATGCCCATGGAAGCATACTGGAACAGGGCTTCAAACTTTTCTTTTTCCTGTTTCAGGTTTTCGGTTGTAGAAGAAGGGAATGCAGGCATTTTTTGTGTATTGCCATAAAATTACAACAAACGGTATACATATGGCCGTAGATAACGGATGATTTTTCTGTTTCGGGAAATAAAACATGGTATAAAATTGCAATTACATTAATTTTAATTGACCGATTCAATACTCCGCATGAATGGCAGAAAATAATTTCAATATTAAAGGCCTTACCGATGAACAGGTGACGGAAGCCCGGAAACGATCCGGGTTCAACCGGCAGCAATACAAACAGGAGGCAGGTATTATTACGTTGCTGAAGGGGATCGTAATGGAACCGATGTTTATCCTGCTGGCACTTGCCGCCTTGATCTATTTTATCACCGGTAACCGCAACGATGGGCTCTTCATGTCTGCCGCCATTGTATTCGTATCAGCCATTTCTGTTTTCCAGGACTACCGGAGCCGGAATGCCATAGCGGCCTTGCGTACACTTACCCGGCCCATGAGTAAAGTGATACGCAATGGCACCACGCAGGAGATAAACAGTGAAAACATTGTGACAGGAGATATGATGATCATTGAAGAAGGAGGTTCGGTGCCGGCAGATGGGGTTATCATCCGGTCGAACGATTTTTCGGTAAATGAATCCATTCTTACCGGGGAGTCGCTGAGTGTTTTTAAATCAGAGTCGGATACAAACAACCAGGTTTACCAGGGCACTTTTGTTTCGGGAGGGTTGGCCATCTGCCGGGTAACAGCCATCGGTAATGAAACCAACCTGGGTAAGATCGGCGGGGCGCTTTCATCCATTGAAGAAGAAAAGACGCCCCTGCAGCTGCAGATAAATAATTTTGTGAAGAAGATGGCGATCGCCGGTATCATCGTTTTCCTGGTGGTATGGGGCATCAATTATTTTCATTCCAATGACATCTTCGACAGTTTGTTAAAAGCCCTCACGCTTGCCATGAGCATACTGCCCGAAGAGATACCGGTAGCCTTTACCACGTTCATGGCATTGGGCGCCTGGCGGCTCATGAAGACCGGCGTTATTGTAAAGCAAACCAAAACAGTGGAAACGCTCGGCAGTGCTTCGGTCATTTGCGTGGATAAAACGGGCACCATTACCGAGAACAAAATGGAGCTTACAAGAATATTCGTACCTGCGGAAGGCCATTTTTCAAATCCCGCCAATGTAATATCCGATACTGAGAAAAGACTGATACGGGCTGCCATGTGGGCAAGCGAACCCATTCCCTTCGATCCAATGGAAGTGGCCTTACACGATTCTTATAAAGGGCTGTTTGTAAATGACGAAAGGCGCTCTTATAAAATGGTACATGAATACCCGTTGGGAGGAAGACCGCCCATGATGACTCATATTTTTGAGAATGCTGCAGGCAACCGCATCATTGCTGCTAAAGGTGCGCCGGAAGCTATTATCCGGGTATCAGGGTTGTCTGCAGAAGAAGAAAAAGGGATCACCGTGGCTGTAAATGAACTGTCAGAAAAAGGCTACCGGGTACTGGCAGTTGCAGAAGCGGTTCATGCCGGAAATGACTTTCCAAAGGAGCAGCAGGAATTTTGCTTTTCATTCAAAGGACTGGTTGCGTTTTACGATCCCCCGAAGAAGAATATGGACGCTGTATTCAAAGCCTTTGATGAGGCAGGCATTGCCGTAAAGATCATCACCGGTGATAATATGGCAACCACCCGTACCATTGCCTTGCAAACCGGGTTTAAAGATGCGGATAAGATCATTGACGGGGAAGCATTGCATGCAATGACGGATGAAGAACTGGTAAAGAAAGTGAACGGCATCAGTATCTTTACCCGTATGTTTCCCGACGCAAAGCTGCGGGTGATCAAGGCGCTGAAGGACAACGGCAAGATAGTAGCCATGACGGGCGACGGAGTGAACGATGGACCGGCGCTTAAATCGGCACACATTGGTATTGCCATGGGAAAGAAAGGAAGTGAGATCGCCAAACAGGCCTCATCATTGATTTTAACAGATGATGACCTCGCAAAGATGGTAGATGCTGTTGCCATGGGAAGAAAGATATACAGCAACCTGAAGAAAGCCATCCAGTATATCATTTCCATTCACATACCTATTATACTTACTGTTTTTATCCCGCTGGCATTGGGATGGGTATACCCGAATATTTTTACGCCGGTGCATGTGATCTTCCTGGAACTGATCATGGGACCTACCTGCTCCATCATTTACGAGAACGAACCGATCGAAAAGAACATGATGTTGCAGAAGCCCAGGGAATTCAGCAGTACTTTTTTTAATTGGCAGGAACTGGCTACCAGTATCATTCAGGGACTTGTTATTGCAGCGGGAACCTTAGTTGTGTATCAGTATGCCGCAGGGCAGGGGTATAATGAAGGCATTACCCGTACCATGATATTCCTGGCCCTGATATCGGCCAATGTTTTTCTTACCCTGGTTAACCGTTCTTTTTATTATTCCATCGTGGAAACAAGCCGTTATAAGAATAACCTGGTTCCCATCATCATCATCATCACAATCGTATTGACTGCTTTATTTGTAAGTGTTCGGCCGCTTGCAGCATTCTTCCGTTTTGAACAACCAACGCCTGCCCAGGCGGCACTGGCAGTGCTTACCGGATTTATTTCGGTGATATGGTATGAAGTGGTGAAGTATTTTAAAAGGAGCAGAATCAGATAAGACCGGCCTGCTCAAGGATACCGGCCATATCAATGGCGCTGTGACTTTCTTCATAAATACATGCAGCATCTTTGATCAGTAATACCTGGGGCGATTCGTGGTAAACAGAAAAATCTTCTGCTACCCGGTTGGAAACAGAACGGAATTTCAGCAGGTCGAGAAAATAAAAATCAATGGACCCGGGCTGGTCAACCCTTTCAAGCCGGTTCTTTACTATGGTGCTTGTGTAACAACGGGTGCTGTGTTTGAAGATCACCTGCGGCCTGGAACGGGATAATTCCCTGATCAGGGAAAGCTGCTGCAGGTTATTGAGTTCGATCCAGTTCATGGAGATGCCCGGCTTAGTGAATGATGCCATCACTCATGGGGCAACCTGACTTACGGCTTGGGGCACAACTGCTTACAATAGCAGAAACGGTGATCATAAGCAGCAGGGCAAAGAATATTTTTTTCATCAGTTCTCTTTTGAGATTTAAAAACCTATTATTGCAGATTCTAAGTTTCTGCAAAGATAATTTATCAACGGTAAACGACGAAAAACAATTAATATTACCTTCGGCCTCAATTTTATACCCCGACCAGGGCAAAACGACCTGTGAAAACAGAATTTTAATCCTTGCTAAAAACAAAATCCAACATGTTGCAACTTAAACGTCCCATTGTCTTTATTGATCTTGAAACAACCGGGGTAAGCCTTTCTGCAGACCGTATTGTGGAGATTGCTATGGTTAAGATCATGCCCGACGGAAGCCGGTTGGTAAAGCGTAAACTGCTTAACCCAGAGATGCCCATCCCCAAAGAATCGAGCGACATACATGGCATAACAGATGAGATGGTGAAAGATGCACCTACGTTCAGGCAGTCGGGCAATGAAATAAAAATGTTCATCGAAAACTGCGACCTCGGCGGGTACAACAGCAATCGTTTTGATATTCCCATCCTGATGGAAGAATTCCTGCGGGCCGGCATGGATGTTGACCTGAGTACCCGTAAAATGATAGATGTGCAGCACATATTCTATACCATGGAACCCCGTACACTTTCTGCTGCCTATAAATTCTTTTGCGAAAAGGAACTGGTTGGAGCCCACAGCGCCGAAACAGATGTGAATGCCACCATTGATGTTTTGATGGCCCAGTTGAAACGGTATAACAAATTAGGCGATTCGGTTGATTCCATACTCGGCGTGATTGGAGAAGACAAGATCGTGGATTATGCCCGTCGATTCAGTTTCAATG
Organism: Ferruginibacter sp.; assembly: GCA_035328475.1. Classification (GTDB taxonomy): domain Bacteria; phylum Bacteroidota; class Bacteroidia; order Chitinophagales; family Chitinophagaceae; genus Ferruginibacter. The sequence goes on along the minus strand of DAOLIP010000047.1, from coordinate 2,488 downwards.
ATTCGGGCAGGGAAATATTCAATTTCGGAAAACACAAGGGCAGGGCCGTGGCTGATGTACTAAAGGCTGAACCACAGTATTATGACTGGATGATGCGGGGAGATTTTCCGCTGCATACCAAACAGAAGCTGACGGAGATACTCAACCGGACCCTGTTAAAGAATAATTAAATAGAAACTGCGGAAAACAAGTTTATAAGCAGTAGTGTTATTTATTGTAAATTTGAATTGATCAATGTTTGGGTATCATTGGAAAAATTAGTCATCATACCAACTTACAACGAAAGGGAAAACATCGAAAAGATCATCGATGCTGTCATCGGTTTGCAATCGGGTTACCATGTTCTTATCATCGACGATAATTCTCCCGATGGTACAGCTGCCATCATTGAAACGCTGCTGCCTAAATATCACGGGAAGTTGTTTTTAGAAAGGCGGGTGGGTAAACTTGGTTTGGGTACAGCATATATATACGGCTTTCGCTGGGCGCTGGAAAAAGGCTATAAGTTCATTTTTGAAATGGATGCTGATTTTTCTCACAATCCCAAAGACCTGGATGCATTATATACAGCCTGTATTAACGGGGCAGGTGTTGCCGTAGGCTCCCGTTACATAAAGGGCGGCGCCGTGGCCAACTGGCCTGCCGACCGTATCCTTCTTTCAAAAGGCGCTTCTTTATATACAAGAATGATCACCTGGATGCCGGTAAAAGACCCCACTGCCGGCTTTGTTTGTTACCGGGCCGAAGTTTTGGAATCCATCAACCTCGACCAGATAAGTTTTGTAGGCTATGCTTTCCAGATAGAAATGAAATTTGCCGCCTGGAAACTGGGATTTAAAATAACCGAAGTGCCCATCACCTTCATCGATAGGGAATTTGGCGCCAGCAAAATGAACAAAGGGATCATTAAGGAGGGCGTGCTGGGTGTACTCCAGCTCCGCTGGCAAAGCATGTTCAAGAATTACCGTAAAAAAGTGACCAACCCAATTTATACCGACCGGGTTAGTTTTCAGCAGGCGGATGTAATGCTTGAAAGTAAATAGCTGTCTCCTCTCCATCTTATTTTCTAATCACATATGAATACGATACCGTTAGATCGGATCAGGTCTTTGTGAATTTCTATGTGAACTATGTTCTATGTGGTTCAATCTTGTCAGCAGCAAGCCTCATTTCAAAAATATTCTTACTTGTTTATGTAATTATCTGTAAAGCAGCATCCGTATAACAAAACCGGCTGTTATGCAGAAACTGCAACTCACCATTCCTGAACCCTGCCACGAGAACTGGCAACAGATGACGCCAACGGAACAGGGCCGCTACTGCAATACCTGTGCAAAGGAAGTGATCGACTTCAGCATGATGACCGATACCGAAGTACTGAATTATTTCACCCACATCACCCACGATAAAGTATGCGGCCGGGCATTGCCCAGCCAGTTAGACAGAACCACTACCCGGCCTAAAGAACCCAAAAAACGGTTGTTCTGGTACTGGAATTATATCGTGATGTTCCTGATGTTCTTCTCAAAAAGCAATAATGCAAAAGCGCAGGGTGATATAAAGGCTGCAACAGAGTTTAGTCCGGTAAAACCTGCTGATGTAAATAAGGTAGAAACAATTGTGATGAGCAGTTGGATAGTTAAAGGTAAGGTTGTTGATGTAGCTGGCAACCCTATTGGTTTTGCTACAATTAAAATTAAGAGAATTAAGGGCAGTATTTCAACTGATGCAAATGGGAACTATTCAGTATGGGTAGCAACAAATAGTATACTAGTTATTTCAGCACTGGGGTTTAAGGAGATGGAGGTTCCGGTAGGCGAAAACAATGTATTGAACATTACTTTGGAAAGGAAGGAAGATTTGAGAGGAGAAGTAGTTATAACAAATACCGGAGGAATAAAGCGTACCAATATAGAAAAAGACCGGGCTATTCGTGATGCAAGGTATTCAGTTGATTTCCAGGTAAAGGATGATAAGTATGGCCAGGCCATTGCCAAGGCTAAAATAATTATTGCAAAGAATAAAACAAATGAACACGATACTGTTTTTTCAGATAAAAATGGCTCGTATACTTTAAAAGGCATACGATACTATGAAAGCTTCTTTATTAAGGTAGAGGCAGATGGGTATGAAGGCAATGAATTTACCATCAGTCCTGATGATTTTAAGGATAAGAAGAAAGTATGGGAAGTATCGCTTAAAATACAAAACTCAGTGTTGCCAAAATCACTGACTGCATTAAAGCTAGGACCAGCTAACACTGTAAGGCTACGTTGCGAAAGCGCATTCAACTATGATGTACCTGTTTTGTATGTTGTTGATGGAGTTATTGATCCGTGTGGTGACAAAATCACTACTGATGATATAGAAGATAGTATAGTATTGCAGGGGCCTTCTGCCACAGCCTTATTTGGCCCGGATGGAGCAAACGGAGCGATAGTGATAACTACAAGAAAAATGAAAGTGAAAGATTTGAAAGAAGTGGTTA
>DAOLIP010000046.1:0-25970 GCA_035328475.1 Ferruginibacter sp. | reverse complement strand
GGCCCGGTGCGGTTGCAAAACCTTATAGTGTTTAGTTTATGTAATCCCGGCTCAAACGCTATAAGGTTTTACCCCCTGCACAAACCCAAGCTTCAAACCGTATAGGTCTTGCCGGAAAATAAAGCCTGAAAAATCCCCATTTTTTAATAGCAGTCTTCTCAAATTATAGAAAAATGCATTATCTTCAACCCCTGATCTGCTTATGAAAAGAACCGCCTATGCAACCGGTTTTTTATTGAGGTAGATGCCCGTTTTAACGGGTCCTCATTCCAACCTTAGCATTATTATCAAATTGCCAATTCCTGTTCATTACCAACAAACATCCGGCTTCCTTTAATAGTTTTATAGTAATCGAACTACTGTTTTTCATTTCATAAAAATCAATTGATCACAGGCTGATGAATACCCGGATGCTCAATAATACAGTTTCGGCAGTGATCGGTTTTATACGCCGGGCATTTCATCATTTGACTGCGCTGTTCTTATTACTTTATATAAGTACTTCAGCAAACGCACAGAGCGCAGCCAACTACAGCTTTACAACCAGTAACACCGCTTCCCTTACCGATATGAGCAGCGGCACCAGCACGCTGATCATAGCAGATACCGACGACGGCATATCTGCCATTACCCAAATTGGTTTTGATCTCTGGTTCCAGGGGCAGCGCTTCAGCCAGTTCTCTGTAAATTCAAACGGGCTGATGAAGCTGGGTGCAACCGCCGTGCAGTTGGGTAGTCCTTATCAACCGCTCGGGCAGGCATCTGTTGCATTGATCACAGCGTATGGCGCCGATCAACGGGTACACAGCAGCGGCAAAGTGCATTATAAGATCACCGGTACGGCACCCAACCGTATACTCATTGTGGAATGGCTGAACATGCAGGCCGATTTTAATGCAGGTGGTATGGCCGATCTTACCTATCAAATAAGATTATATGAAACAACAGGCGTAATTGAAGAAGTGTACGGAACAATGAACATGAGTGTGGCCGGCGCTGCCGATGATAATTCAAACGATCCGCACATCGGTTTTTCTTCGGGTAATGTGGCAAACAGCATTGGTTCGGTTACTGCCCCCCAGAGCGGAACGCCCTCCCCAACTTATGATGGGGTATCTGCTGCTGCTGCAACCAATCTATATACTGCAGGACCCATCACCGCATTGAATTCTGCCGCAGAGGGCAGCAGGCGAATATTCATTTATACGCCGCCCTTGCCGGCAGCGCCAACCAACTTAAGTTTTACATCAGTCGGCATCAGCAGCATGACGTTGAACTGGACAGACAATGCAACGAACGAAACGGGCTTTGCCATTTACCGTTCAACAGATGGTATCAATTATACGTTTATAAACCAGGCGCCTGCTTCTGCCGGAACAGGTGCTGCGGTTAATTCGGTGCAGACAGGGTTGAACGGATCAACGCTTTACTATTGGAAAGTGATCGCTGTTACAGAAGGTGCATTAAGCGCTTCACTGGATGGATCGCAGCCTACGTTGATCTGTTCCATAGCAGCGGGAACATACACGGTAGGCCCTGCGGGTTTTTATACATCACTAACTGCTGCACTTGCAGCCCTGAATGTAAGCGGTATGGCCGGCCCGGTGATACTTGAATTGCAGGCAACCTATACAAGTACGGTTGAAACCTTTCCCCTCAGCATCGGTATCATACCCTGCGCCGGTACGGTCAATACACTTACCATCAGGCCCGAAGCGGCAGCAACCAACCTGTCCATCAGCAGCGCCCATACCACGGCTACCATTGATATGAACGGGGCTAACCATGTCATTATCGACGGACGACCAGGCGGGACCGGAACGGTTAAACAACTTACCATTGAAAATACAAGCACCGCAACCGGCGGCACTGCCATACGTTTTATCAACGACGCATCCAGCAATACAGTTAAGTACACGTTATTACGAAGTTCATTCCCTTCTGTTTCATCTGGGGTGGTTGTTTTTAGTACCACTGCCGGCGCTAATGGTAACGACAATAACCTGATCGATCATTGTGATATTGATGGAAACGCCGGCGTTACGGCATCGCCCACACTGGCAGCCAATAACGGGATCTATTCGCTTGGTACAGTTACTACGATTGCACAGTACAACAGCGGCAACACAATCTCCAACTGTAATATCTATAACAATTTTGTTACCGGCTCTTCCACTACTTCGGCAGGCATACTGTTGCTGGCAGGTAATACCGGCTGGACCATTCATGCCAACAGCATTTATCAAACCAGCGCAAGAACCGTGATTAATAACGGGGCTGTCATTTATGGTATCGGTATCTCCAGCCCCGCTTCCGGAAATAATTTTTCGGTGACCAATAATTTCATCGGTGGCAGTACAGCTAATTGCGGCGGAACGGCCTGGACGATCGGTGGCGCTTTTTCAAACCGCTTCAACGGCATTGGTCTATCGGTTGATACGGCAGTTGCTTCTTCGGTGCAGGGAAATACCATCGCTAACTTTTCATTTACCAGCACCAGCACTTCCAGTACAAACAGCACCACCATCCTGGCCAGCGGTATCTGGAGCGGCATCATGATCGCCGCCGGAAATGCCGATATAGGTACCACAGCAGGCAATACCATCGGAAGCCCGGCCGGCAACGGTTCTGTTTTTATAACCGGCCGAAGCAACGGCGCTACCGCCAATGGTATAGGCGTGGCCGGCCTGGGTATTGTAACGATCAGGCATAACATGATCGGGTCCATTACCACCACCGGTTCAACCGCTACCATTGCCACAGGTATCATCGGTATACAATCATCATCAGAAGGGATCGTTACGATCGATTCAAATACGATCGGCAGTATCACTACGCTCAGCAGTTTACACGCTTCCAACGCATCAACCGGCAACAGCACACAGATTGTTACGGGCATAAATAATACCGGCACGGCCACGGCAATGATCATTACCCATAACCTCGTTGCAAACCTGCACAATGCTTACCTGCCCAATACGGCCAATACAAACCGTATCGTGGCAGGCATTGTTTCCACCGGCGGAATCAATACCATTACCGGTAATACGGTCCGCAACCTGGGCACAGCTGCCAATGCCACCGGTGCCGGTTCATCCGCGTCGGTTATTGGTATCCTGTTAAGTCTTACTTCAGAAGGCATTACCACCGTTTCGCAAAACACAGTATATGCATTAACCAATGATAATCTAACCGCTGCCTCATCGGTTACCGGGATCTATTATGCAGGCCCCGCTACTTTGGAGAATGTAGTGGCACGAAACAATATTTATAATCTCAGCCTTGCCACTACCAGCAGCGCCGCAAGCATCCGGGGAATACATTTTAACAACGGGCGTACCTCTGTTGAAAATAATTTTATCAGGTTGGGGTACGATACATCAGGGGCTTCGCTTATTCATGGTATCCCCATCACGGGTATCTATGAATCGGCGGGTACATCGGGCAGCGGTATTTATTTCAACAGCGTGTATATCGGCGGAACAGGTGTAGGAGCAGAAACAGGAAATACATTCGCATTCCGGTCAGACCAGGTAAATGCAACCCGAACTTTTGAGAATAATATTTTTGTGAATGCCCGTTCCAATGCGTCAACGGGCGGTAAACATTATGCCGTTCGTGTTGCCGGAACCTCTGCGAATCCAGCCGGGCTGACCATAAACTATAACGATTACTTCGTTTCAGGAACCGGCGGCATATTTGGTTTCTTTAACGGGCTTGATGTAAGCAGTCTTGTTTCCTGGCAGGCATTTACCGGAGAGGATGTGAACAGTATTTCCGGCGACCCGGTATTCATCAATGCAGCAGGCATCACACCCAACCTGCACATCAACCCGGCCATAGCATCACCGGTGGAAAGTGCCGGCATACCCATTGCAACAATTGCCGGTGATATTGACGGGCAGGATCGTTCAACACTTACCCCAACAGATATAGGAGCCGATGCCGGTGATTTTATCTTATCGGATATTTCGGTACCGGTAATAACCTATACTCCCTTAAACATTACCTGTAATACCGGCGACCGTACACTCACTGTAAACATAAGCGATGCATCCGGCCTGCCGGTATCGGGTGTTTTGATGCCACGCATTTATTACCGTAAAAATGCAGGCGCTTATTTTTCATCAGCGGGTGTTTTAAGTTCGGGTACGGCAACCAATGGCGTGTGGACCTTTACCATTGTGGCTTCTGATATGGGCGGCATTGCCAGCCCCGATGTGATCTCTTATTTTGTGATCGCACAGGATATGGCTGCTGTGCCGAATATTATTTCAATACCATCGGCTGGCCTGGTTGCCGCAAATGTTAATACCGTGAGTGTGCCGCCCACCACGCCCAATACCTATACAATAAAAAATACCTTGGTTGCCGGAACCTATTCAATTGGAGTTGCCGGTGTATATCCAACACTCAGCGCAGCAGTGGCTGTTTATAACAGTTCGTGCATTTCAGGCGCCGTTACATTTGAATTACTGGATGCAACCTATCCCGGCGAAACATTTCCCATTGTCATCAATCCAAATACAGACGCCAGTGCTGTGAATAACCTTACCATAAAACCGGCAACAGGAGTTAACACAGTTATTTCGGGCAACAGCACCACGGCCATTATTGTATTGAACGGGGCCGATTTTGTAACGATCGACGGATCCAATATCAATACAGCAAATACCATTTGCCCGGCCAATACTGCCAGCCGGAATCTTACCATTACCAACACCAATACCGGCACGGCCAGCGCCGTGGTATGGCTGCAAACATCGGGCAGTAATAACGGAGCATCCAATAATACGGTGAAGAACTGCAACATCACGGGCAATTCTTCCACCAGCACGTTGTTTGGCATTGGCAGTGGTTCTTCCATCATCAATACGCACAGCCTGGGTAATGATAATAACAACAACCGTTTTGAGAATAATAATATCAAAGCGGTGCAGGTGGGCATCTATTCGCAGGGTGCAGGCTTCAGTGATAAGAATTCAGGCAACATCATTAACCAGAATGTGATGAATACAGCATCGGGTTCGGGGCAGAACATCCGCATTGCCGGTATCATGGTGGGGTACGAGAATAACCTGACCATTTCGGGAAATACCATTGCAAGCGTAAGCGGCTCATCCGCCGATGCATTTGGCATTGCCTGTGGTAACCTGGCTATCTCCAATACACTTTACAGCGGCAACGAAGTATCGAATGTGACCATTGCATATAATAAGATCGACAGCATACGGTCGGCCGGAAGTTTTTCTGTGTCGGGAATCTTTATAACATCATGCAGCGCTGCTGGCACCAACCTTATTGCCAATAATACCATTGCAAACATTACCACCAACGGTACCCTCGGCGATTTTGGTTCGGGCATATTCATAGGCGGCGGTATTGTAAACACCGGTATTTATTTCAACAGTGTAAGCATCTCCGGAACACTCACCGGAGGCAACCAGCCCAACTTTGCCCTTGCCATTGGCGGCAATGATCCGCCGCTCAATATCAGGAACAATGTGTTCTGCGCCGGTTCCATTACCGGAAGCGCCATTACGCCCGGGCTGGGTGAATATGCTGTTGGTTATGGATACAGTGTTTTCAACAGTCTTGTTTCTAATTACAACGATCTGTTTACAACAGGTGCCGAGGCCAAGTTTGCAAAAATCGGCAGCCTGTTACCGGGCAGTGGCACCGAGATCGCCACCCTCGCTGCACTGCGTACCGCTACAAACGGAGAATCATTCAGCATTTCTGCTGATCCGTTGTTCAACGGTTTATCTAACCTGAAACCGCAAACCGGTTCACCCCTTATTGCTAACGGCAATTCCGTTGTTTCTGTAACCGATGATATTGCCTGTACCACACGCAGTGTTACCACTCCTTCCATCGGCGCTTATGAGAATTCCATTGATGCGGCCGTACCCGTAATTACGTACACCGCATTAAGCGGAACCTGTTTAACGGCCAACCGGGTCATTACAGCTGCCATTACCGATATTTCGGGCGTACCTGTTTCCGGTGTATTGCAGCCCCGTATCTATTACCGAAAAAATGGAGGCGCATATTTTTCTTCACAGGGAGTAATCACTTCCGGCACGTCAACCAACGGAACCTGGAACTTTACCATTGTTGCGGCGGATATGGGGGGCCTTGTAAGTACTGATATTGTTTCTTATTTCATCATTGCACAGGATGTGGCGGCGATAATCAATATCGGGTCTTCGCCATCGGCAGGGCTGCAGGCAACGGATGTAAACACCGTGATCACGGCACCTGTATCACCCAATTCTTATCTTATCCAGAGTACCATGGCTGCCGGAACATACACGGTGGGTATTGCAGGAAATTATCCCACACTTACCGCTGCCATTAATGCTTATAATAATTCCTGCCTGGTGGGTGCAGTTGTTTTTGAATTAACCGATGCAAATTATACAGAAGCCGGCTCCATTGCCATCAATGCACATGCAGAAGCCAGTGCATCAAACAGCTTAACGATCCGGCCGGCCGGCGGGGTGGTTGCCACAGTTACCGCTTCGGTTGCCGATGGTCCGCTGATCAAAATATTGGGTAATTATATAACGATCGACGGATCGAACAATGGAACAGCGGGCCGAAACCTTACGTTTGTTAACAGTCATACTGCCATGCCCAATGTGATCTGGATAAGCTCTTCGGGTACAACAGCCGTTAATAATGTGATCCTGAAAAACTGTATCCTGGTAAACGGGGCCAATACAGCAACGGCGCTGTTTGTAAGTAACGGTAACATACCGGGCATGCCGGGCTATTTCAACAATATAACTATCCAGAACAACAGCATTCAAAAAGCGTATATCGGTATCAGCGCTGTGGCGGTGGTAAGTGCCGGTAATGGAAACGGGCTCAACATATCCGGCAACGACCTCTCTGCAACCGGCGCCAATGCCATCAGCTATACCGGTATTTATGTAGAAGGAGTGGATGGCGTGACCGTATATAATAACAGCGTCGGTAATTTCAACGGCAGCAATGATGAAAACGATAAATGTATCTGGATAGCCAATAGTACAAAGAATGCTACGGTAAGCAGCAACCGCATCAATAATATGGCATATGCCGGAACCGGCGGATATGGTTGTCATGGTATCTATATATCTACCGAAACGGCTGCAGCGAATGTACTGGTAGTTAATAATGCCGTTGCCAGTTTAACCGGCGATGGGTGGGATTACGATGGCCCTTTCTTATTGGATAATACCATGGGTATTGCCTTGATCGGTACGCAAAGCGGAATAAATATTTACTTCAACAGCATTCATCTTTCGGGCAACACCCTCAACGAACCGGATGCCATGTCGATGGGCATTTACCTGGCGGCAGGCAGTATGGCCAATGTGCGTAATAATATCGTGGTAAATAACCTGGGTCTGCTGGCAACAAAGGGATATGGCTCATCCGCTGTTTATGCTGCGGCATCCAGCACACAGTTAGCCCTTACCAACCACAACGATTATTATGTGAATCCTTCCGGGGCCGGTAATAAATTCATCGGGCAAATAGGCGCTGCCGGTTCGGCAACACTTGCCCAATGGAGAACAGCAACAGGCCAGGAGGCGAACAGTATTTCGGCAGATCCTTTGTTCACCAGTGCTTCCAACCTTGCCCTGCAAAGCGGCTCGCCGGCATTGAATACAGGCATTGCCATTCCGGGCATAACCAACGATATAAACGGTGCAGTAAGAACAGTGCCGCCTGCCATGGGCGCATTTGAAGGGAAGTTACTGGTATCGGCAAAGATATTCTTACAGGGAGCATACAGCAGCGGGCCGGGCAGGCATAAAGATGTAACCGCTGCCTGGGCTGCCGTGCTCAATGCCAATGCGCTCAATCAACCGTATAATACCCCTGCATTTGGAAATTATAATGGCGGAGAAAATGTGCCTGCCGGTTTCTTTACTTCAACCGGTGCTGCTACGGATATAACCGATTGGGTATTGCTGGAACTGCGGGATGCTGTAACGCCATCCACCGTAATTGCCCGCCGTGCTGCATTTGTACGGGAAGACGGGATGATCGTGGATACGGATGGGGTGTCGGCGGTTTCGTTCAGCACAGTGGCAGCCGGAAATTATTTCATTGCCATCCGTCACCGCAATCACCTCGGTATTCGCACGGCTGCTGTGCATGCAATAAACGGCAGTGGGGTGGCGCCGGTGGTTTATGATTTCAGTACGGCGCAGGCGCAGGCTTACCAGGATATAACAATTACCACTAATGCAGCCATGGCACAAACAGGAACCGTATTTATGTTATGGGCCGGCAATGTTAACCAGGATATTTATGTAAGAGCTACAACACAAACTATTCCCCCACCGGTTAAACCATCCGATGCCGCAGCTATATTAGTAATTTTGGGAGGGGATTCAAATGCTACCGGTGAGTATACTGCAGGAGACGTAAACTTGGACGGTTATACAAGGGCTACTACACAAACTCTGCCGCCTCCTGCGAAACCATCTGACGCAGCATTTATACTTAGCACCCCGCTTAATGGAGATAGTAATGCTACACGGCGGGAACATAAATAAGTTTCAAAAATCACCAATAAGATTTTTGCTTTGACTTGCGTTGGGTAACCTTATTGTGTTTTAAGGCCTGACCCAAATACTATTTATCCCTCTTCAAATTCTACCATCACTGCTTTTTTTAAAAAGACGGGCTGGGAATGATATTCAATAAATTTTTCAGTGCCGCCAAACCAGTCTAAAATTGATTGCCGCTCAATTTTTGTCGGTGCTTCCGAAAGGATCGTTTTATAAGATGACCACTTCCAGTCGGCTATCTTTTTGCAACAACCATGATGTACCGGGTTTTTATGGATGTAAAAAATGGTCGCAGTATAGTGGGCATCGGTCACCACTTCCAACCGGCGCATATAATCTATAAACAAAGCGCCCCGGCGGTTATTTACCTTGTTGAAGGATTTTACATAGCTGTTAAGCAAGTTCCCAAAACGTTTCATTACAAAACCGGGCTGCCAGTCTTCCTCTTCTTTACCATGCGGCTTTATTTTCCTGTAATGTTCCAGCAATAGCGGGTAAGGCTTTATGCGGATGAGAAAATGAAAATGATTGGGCAAAAGGGCCCAGGCAAATGTATCGGCAACAGGACTTATATATTTTTCGAATCGTTGTAAGAAGAAACGGTAATTCTCATTATGTAAGAATAGCTTTTCATTTCCAATAGCCCGGCCGGTAATGTGATACATTTTATCTGCCAGCAACGGTGGAAAATAATCCATAAAATGTGCGGTTTAGTGATAAGGTTAAAATACATATGGTTAAGTTGAAGCCGGGGGTTAAAAACGCATGGATTTATGTGGATTTTCTCAAACACGATAAGGTTTGCCATGCTGCATATACCCGGGCCGCAAACCTTATCGGTTTGCCGTACAAAACCAATAAGGTTTTGCATTGGCTTGTGTGTTGGGTAACCTTATTGCGTTTTGGTTGGATTTGCATATTGATTTATTTGCCCCCGCTCAAACACGATAAGGTTTTGCCACGCTGCATATACCCGGGTCGCAAACCTTATCGGTTTGCCGTACAAAACCAATAAGGTTTTGCATTGGCTTGTGTGTTGGGTAACCTTATTGCGTTTTGGTTGGATTTGCATATTGATTTATTTGCCCCCGCTCAAACACGATAAGGTTTGGCCACGCTGCATATCCCGGGCCGCAAACCTTACCGGTTTGGCCACATGTGGAAATCTTCATGCAATTTTAATATGCTCCCTTGCAGCATTATGGTGGAATGAAGTATCTTGCATCCGGTTTGGCATGATAAATGCGCCGGAACCGGGCCTGAACTCCAATATTCCTTCCAAAAGCCGCTCAGCAGAAGAACTGCCTGAATTTTAATTATAAACCCTGGTTAATTAATGACTATGAAAAAAATTTACTTCGTACTTTCTTTGGTATTCTTGTGTGCAGGCCTCAAAAATGTAAATGCCCAGATCGCTGCATGGGATTTTACAGGCGCTGCAACTCCAGTTACTTTTGCTGCTACAACATTTAATGCGAATCTTGTCGCTGCTGCTGGTGCAAATAATATTACCAGGGGGCCGGGTGCCGCAGCCTCTGCAGGTGGTAATTCATTCAGAACAGTAGGCTTTCAGAATAATGGTATTTCAACAGCAAACACCGATTATTTCCAGATCACTCTTACCGCGGCAACGGGATATACTGTTTCGTTGTCAACAATCGATGCAAGATTAGCAGGAACAGCCAGTTATTGCGTAGCTCCAGGAGTTTCTCAACAATTTGCCTATAGTCTTGATGGTACAAACTTTACTTTAATTGGAACTCCACAAGCAACAATTGGTACACCCGGAACATTAACTCAAATTGATGTTACGGGAATCGGAGCCTTACAAAATGTTGCTGCTGGTACTACAGTTACTTTACGCTATTATGCAAGCGGACAAACAACAACAGGAGGCTGGGGATTTAATTCACCTGCTGCCACACAAAATGGATTAGCAATTGGAGGTTCAGTAACTCCTGCAAGTGGCACGCCTAACATAGTAGTAAACCCAACATCCCGTACGGGCTTCTTATCAACTGTAAGCGTACCTTCTGCCGAGCAAAGCTATGATGTAAGCGGAACAGACCTTACCGGAGACATAACCATTACGCCGCCTGCCGGGTATGAAATTTCTACCGGAACGGGCGGTGGTTTTGTACCAACCAACCCCATCACTTTAACGCCTGGTGGAGGTACGGTTCCTGTTACTCCTATTTATATCCGCATGAACTCTGCTGTACTGGGAGTGAATGCAGGAAACATAACCAATACAAGTGCCGGTTCAAACAATCCCAACGTTTCGCTATCGGGTAATGTGATAGATGCAGAACCAACTGCGCAGGGAGCCATTACAGTGGGTACGGTTACCAACAACTCCATAGAAGTTACATTAACAGCTGGTAACGGGGCAAAACAATTATTAGTGGTTCATGCAGTTACCCCGGTTGTAAGTACCCCGGCAGATGCAACCTCTTATACAGCAAATACTGTTTATGCCGGCGGTTCAAACCTTGGTGCAAATACGTATGTGGTTTATAATGGGGTGAGTGGAAATGGAGGGGCGCCAATAACCATCACTGGTCTTGCCGTTGCTACCCAGTATCATTTTGCGGTGTACGAATTCAACGATGGAGGAGGAACAGCAGGCGCTGCAAACTATTTACTGACAACACCAGGCACTGCCAATGCCACTACACTGAATATCGTGAACACGTATATATGGAGCGGTGCAAACAGTACCTTATGGACCGATCCGCTTAACTGGTTACCTGCCCGTATATCACCTTCAACCAACGACAGCCTTCTTTTTGTTGGACCACTTACGGTAACTGTAACCGGGGTGCCGGCCGAAACCATCGGTTATCTTGGAATATCATTAGGGTCCAGTGTCACCTTACAGGCTGCCGTAAATAATACCACACTAAATATTGGTGCAGGGTTTGTCGGAGAAGAACTGGAACTGGACAACTCATCACAACTTAATATTTCAGGAGCCAATGCGTATACCATTAACTTACCAACGGGTAACTCATCTATTCTTGACGGAAGCATGACCTTTACCGGCGGGGCACATAAATTAACTGCTGCAGATGCAGGCGGTATAACCTTTAATACCGGGGCATCCTTTACCGCCGGAACAGGATTCAGTGGTAATGCATTTGGCACAACGAATTTAAATTCAGTGGTGTTTATCAGCGGGTCAGTCTACAACCAGGTTGCGGGCGGAAATCCTTTTGGTGCCGGTCAGCCTAACTCTGTTGTGGTATTTCAAACCGGAAGTTTATTCCGCATGCTGGGTAACCTGGCGCCGTCACTGAGCGGAAGAACCTATGCAGATCTTGAGATTGATAATGCAGCCTTCAGCCAGTCTGGTACAGGAGGCGGCGCTTTAAGTATAGATAATTTAACCATCACGCAGGGATTGTTATTAGGGCTGAATACAACAGGAGGTATCAGCATCAAAGGAAATATAAATACTGTTGCAGGTTCAACACTTAATTTCCTGTCTGCTTCAGCAAACACCGTTACGTTTGACGGTACGGCTGCACAGGCAGTAAATATCGGTGGAACATTTGGCTGGAGTGGTTTTGAAAGTTTAACCATAAACAATGCAGCAGGTGTAGACCTGAACAGGGATATCACCCTTGGCGCCACCACCACACTGGCATTAACCGCCGGAATCTTAAAACTGAATGCACCCGCTACCATGATTACATTAAGTGCAGGTACCACGTTAACCGGTGGTAATTCCAACGCCAGTTATGTAGATGGTAAAGTAAGGAAGATCGGTAATACCGATTTTACATTCCCTGTTGGTAAAACCGGTTTTGGTTATGTGCCTATTGGGGTAAGTAATTTTGCCGGAGCACCGGTTACAGATGAATTTACTGCGGAATATGTAAGAGGTAATGCAAGATTGCTTGGACCTGTTACAGCTATAGGGCTTGATCATGTTAGCGGCTGCGATTACTGGACATTGGATAAAACAGGTAGTGCAACGGCTACTGATATTACAGCCTATTGGAGTGCTAATAATGTTTGCAACGGAACTTATATAGATGTGGTTGCTGATGTAGTAATTGCACATTTTGATGGAACAAACTGGAATGCCTTTGGAACAATAGGTACTGCTGCCGGATTGCCGGCCGCAGGGAATGTGGTATGGACAGGTGTTACTGCTTTCAGTCCTTTTTCACTTGGCAGTACCTCATTGAATAACCCACTCCCCATTACCATCAACTACTTCACCGGTTTAAAACAAAGCGGCGGTCATTTGCTGAACTGGAAAGTGACCTGTACCAATACGCCAACGGTTAACATCGTGCTGGAACGCAGCAGCGACGGAAGGAATTATACTTCTGTTCATAACATCGCCGCTACGGCATTGCAATGCCAGCAGCCATTCAGTTATACCGATGCCAACCCGGCAAAAGGCGTGAACTATTACCGCCTGAAACTGACAGATGCAAACGGTAAAACAACCTACAGTTCTGTAGTAAGTCTCATCAATGCAGCCAGCGGCATCGACATTTTGAATATAACGCCTAACCCGATCGTTGGCGGTACCTTTAATCTGAAACTAAGCGCTGCACAAAAAACAAACATGGAAGTAATGATCACCGATATGCAGGGAAGGATGCTGCAGAAACAGGTGGTGAATGCAGTGGCCGGTTTCAATGTGGTGCCTGTTGATGTAAGAAATCTTTCTGCCGGTACTTACCAGTTGGTGGGTTACAGCAACGAAGGAAGAACAAGGATATTGCGTTTTGTGATACAATAACCAATAAGGTTTTTTAACCAATAAGGTTTTAAAAACCTTATTGTGTTTTAAAAAGTCTCCTGCTTTGCAGGAGACTTTTTAATTGCATGAACCGAGGAGCATATCCTGGTTGTTAATATGTTAGGAATTTGAACCTCATCCCGCCACCCGTATTTTTTATATTTGGTATGTTGTTTGAGCCTGAGGCATACCATCAACCGGCTGATATGAAAAAATACATCCTTGCCTGCTGTTTAATACCGGCATTTTATCTTCTTCCGGCCCAGACCAAAACATGGAACGGCGCCAATGGGGCCAACTGGAATGTGGCCGGTAACTGGTTGCCTGTTGGTGTACCCGCAGCAAGCGATACGGTCGTTTTCAACTCGTTCAATGCATGTAATGTGGATATTAATCCAAGCATTGCAGCTTTACGGGTACTGGGTTCGGGAGGCAACCTGCTTTCTGCTGCTGGTTTAAGAACCATCACCATCAATAATAATGCAGCCGCCAACCCGGTATTATCTGTTGCCAGCGGCTCCAGTTTATCAATTGGTAACGGGGGTTTTGGTGTTTCAATACAAACCTATGGAGGCGCCACACCTAATTATGCACGGATAGACGGATCGATGAGTTTTGGTTTTGCCTCTTCGTGGATACTTTGCAACGGCGGGCTTACAGCGCTTACTAATGCCGATATCTACGGTACAATTACGTTTGCCAGTGTACATACCGGCCTTGCCTTCACCAATTCAACAGCATCAACCCTTCTTTTTTTAAACGGCTCTACCCTTAACTGGGCAAGAAACGGGGGATTGATACCTACGGCAAATTATCAGAACGGATCTACTATAAATGTAACCGGTATCAGCAATACCATGGTTACATTTAATAACAGCTCAACTTACAACGGCCTTATCATCTGGAATGCTGCAGCGCAGACTGCTTCGGGCGCAGCAGCCGTATTGCTTCCCCTCACATCAGCCAATATGGACAGCATTCGTGTAGTAAGTACCGGCACCGGTACGCTGCGGCTGTCAACCAACCCTGCCGGTTTTGTGATCGGGCATCTTGAAGTGCAGGGCGGAACCCTGGAAATAAGCGCACCGGCTGCTTCGGTAAGCGGGGGTACCATCAGCACCGATCTTAAAATGACAGGAGGTACCATTATCGGCAATGCTACTTATGCCGGCGATGTAGGGGCTGCTTATCCCATGCTGTTGGCCGTGAACGGAAATTTTACCATGACCGGCAGCAGTACATTTAACCTCAGTAACCGGCCCATGGGTAATGCGCCTGCGGGGGCATTGCAGGTATCGGTGAGCGGTAATCTTTCTCAAACTTCGGGTACCATCACCACCACATCTGCATTTGGATCGCAGCATTATATCAGTATGGGCGGACCGGTAACCCGTACGATACAGATGAGCAATATAACAGGTTCGGTTGGGCTGGTAGTAAACAAGATCGGGGGTACACTTATTTTGCAGGCTCCGCTTACATTACCTTATGCGCTCAACCTGGTGAACGGGGTATTTACCACTACCAATACAAACCTGCTAACAATGGCTGCAGGCTCCGTAGTTGCCAGTGCATCCAATAATAGTTTTGTTAACGGGCCGATAAGGAAAACCGGGAATACTGCCTTTACTTTCCCGGTGGGTAAAACCAACTGCGGCCCATCGGGCGCAGTGAATGGATATGCTGCCCTGTCTGTTTCCAATTTTACCAACGGAGCTGCCACCGACCAGTTTACCGCTGAATACATAAGAGGAGATGCAATGACATTAGGAACTATTTCCAATGCCGGCCTTGATCATATAAGCCGCTGCGATTACTGGACACTCACAAGGGATAACGGAATTTCTACCGTGGATATCGCTCTGTCGTGGAGCGAAAGCATTAATAACTGTATAACCACGGCTCCTTATGTGAATAATCTTCCTTCCCTAACCATTGCACATAATAACAATGCAGGCGGTACCTGGGATGTGATAGGCGTTGCAGGTGTTACCACGGGGAATGCCACGGCCGGTAGCGTTGTATGGAGCGGAACACAGTCGGCCACTTTTGGCGCCTTTGCCATCGGCAGTACCAACTTCCAGAACCCATTACCGTTTACTATTAATTATTTCAATGGGTTAAAACAAAACGGGAATCATTTACTTACCTGGAAACTCACCTGTTACAGCACGCCATCTGTGCGCATGACACTTGAACGCAGCAGCAACGCAGGAGATTATGTTCCTGTTCATAGTGTCGATGCCACAGCACTTCAATGCCAGCAACCGTTTAGTTATTCAGACATGAATCCGGCAACCGGTATGAATTATTACCGCCTTAAAATAACCGATGCGGATGGTAAAGTGACTTACAGTTCAATGGTGAGCCTGATCAATGCAGCCAGGGGCATCGACATAATGAATATAACGCCTAACCCGGTCGTTGGCGGTACCTTTAAACTTAAAGTAAGCGCCGCACAAAAAACAAACATGGAAGTGATGATCACCGATATGCAGGGCAGGCTGATGCAGAAGCAGGCGGTTAATGCCGTGGCCGGGTTCAACGTGATGCCGGTTGATGTACGAGGGCTAGCAGCCGGTACCTACCAGTTGGCTGGTTACAGCAGCGAAGGAAGAACAAGGATATTACGTTTTGTGATTCAATAAAACCATAAAGGTTTTAACCAATAAGGTTTTTAAAACCTTATTGTGTTTAAAAAGCCTTTTGCTTTGCAAGAGGCTTTTTTTATTTAATGCAGCCCTGGTTTCCTTTGCAGTTTCTGTTTTACCCTGGGCGAAGGATAACCGCCAAGGAGAGAGTAACAGTTTTCATGTTTTTTTTCTCCGTTAACCGGGTGTAAACAACTTGCGCCCCCTTTTTGCCTGGTATAATTTAGTACAGCCCGAACAGCTTTAATCAAGTAATAAGTTATAAGCATGCTGTTTACTTATTTCACTGTACTTCTTCTTGCAGGATCAGTTGTTGAACATGCATTCACTGATCCAGCAAATGGCATTCGCAAAAAAACCTTCTCCGATCCCACTGATTATTTCCGCTCTGCTGCAACGGGCGACTGGGGTACATTAGCTACCTGGCAGTCTTCTCCCGATAACAGTACCTGGAGCGCCGCCACATTAATACCCACCAGTACTGCAAATACAATCTACATCCGCAGCGGCAATACCGTAACCGTAAGCAGTAATGAAGATATGGACCAGGTGATCATTGAAAGCGGTGGGATCCTTTTTCATTCTGCCAACACCTTAACTGTGAATGATGGAGCCGGAGACGACATTATTGTACAAAACGGGGGAATATTCACGCTGGCATCTAACAGCAATGGTCCGCAGTTCACGGGCACCGCAACGGCAAATATTAATTCAGGAGGAATGCTGCGGCTTTCGGCAACCGGTTTAACCAATGCAGGTACGGGTGTTCATGCGGCAAACTATATTTATCAACATGCATCCGTGCTCGAATACACGCCTGTTCTTGCTTTCGCTTCTTCAGGAGTTACCTTCTTCCCCAATGCAGATGCCGTTACCATACCCATCTTCCGTACCACGGCAAACCTGGGTTTGATCGGCGGCATATCCAATACGGTCATCAATGGTTTGTATGAGGCCAATGGTTCCATTACCTTTTCAAACTCCGGAATCAAAACGTTTCGAAACGGTATTACGGGCACTGGTAATATCGGTCATGATGGTACTTCCGGGAAATTCATCATCAATGGCATCAGCGCCGGTTTGGGTGGCAGTGGTTCATTAACACTTCCTGCCGCCGGCATGGATATCGGTTCCAATACTGCAGTTACCATGATTTCAGACAAATCGGTTGCCGGGAATATTGCATTACTTTCAAATGCATTGGTAATGCTGGGTGCGTTTAACCTGACCATGACGGGAGATATCAGCGGCGGATCCGCTGCATCGCATGTTGTTACCAACGGGACCGGCAAACTGGTGCTTAATAATATTGCGGCAGCACCAAGGATATTTCCGATTGGCGGCAATACAACTACGATCAATCCATTGACTATATACAACGGCAGCGGACTTAATTATGGCACCCGGGTAGAGACCGGGATCGATCCTGCCATTGCAGTTCCTTTAAGTGCCGTGAACCGGACCTGGGTTGTCAATCCATCGGGTGTGCCGGCCGGAGGGGTAAACGTGAACTTCTTTTATTCTGCGGGGCATGGTAATTTGTTGTTTAATTATACCAGCGCCGTTGAGCAGGGATTTTATACGGGCGTATGGAATGTGATCAATACCGGCCTGGTACAAACGGGTTCTTACGAAGTGGCAACAACGGTAAACTCGTTTGCCGCCAATACCGATGCACCGATGGTGATCGGAAACCTGGGGGCGATCCTTTCTGTACAAAACAGCATTCAACTAACCGTACAAAAACAAAATGAAAGGGCGATCCTTCGCTGGACAACCACCAATGCCCGGGCCATTGATGGCTTTACCGTTCAACGGGCTGCTGATGGAAACTCATATACCGGCCTGGCAGAGATTCCTGCAAGTGATTTTAGCTTTACCGATATGCAGGTTTTACCGGGCCTGAATTTTTACCGGGTAAAATTGAAAGGCAGAGATGGGAAGATAATATACAGCAACCTGGTTGTTATACTCAATGCTGCAAAAGGATTTGAACTGATAAACATTTCACCTAATCCGGTTGCGGCTGGATTTTTTAAGCTGAATATAAGTGCTGCACAAAAAATGAATGCGGAAATGCTGATCACCGATATGCAGGGGAGGCTGAAAAAAAAGCAAAGAATACAACTGCTGACAGGATTTAATCAATTGCCTGTACAGGTAAATGATCTTTCTGCCGGGATCTATCAGCTTTATATAATAGCAGCAGGAGAGAGGAGTAAGCTGTTGCGGTTTGTGGCTGAGTGAATTTAACCGCAAAGTTCGCAAAGAAGAAAGCCGCAAAGAATGCAAACAAGCCCTTGGCGTTCTTTGCGAAAACCTCAGCGTTCTTTGCGGTTAAAAACTCAATCCAGGTATTTTCTCACCAGCACAAAACAGATCACTATCAGCACCAGCAGCAATACAATGCTGAAATAGAGCCAGGGCTGTTCTTTGAGTTTGCGTTTTTCTTTTCGCTGCTTCTTTTTATCGAGATGCTTCTTAAGATCGTTGTTCAGTTGCTGAACATACAGGGAAAGATCTTTTTTGTTTTTAAATTCTTCCAGTCCTTCCACGGCATCGTTCACAAATTCATCATCGGCCATTAGCTTCTCCAGCTCATGTGCTTCGGAGGCAGACAACTTCTTATTCAGGTAATCAAGCAGTTTTTCCTGCTCAATATCCTTGTTGAGGTTGGATAATATGTCTTTTAATTCGTCGCTCATTTTACCTCACCCCAACCCTCTCCTTCAGGAGAGGGGGAGGCTTACGTTTAGGTTATTAAATTTCCGTTTTCAATTTTTAATTTTTCATTTCTCTCCCCGTTCCATGATCAGTTTCAGGTTCCGTTTCCCGTTCTGGATATGGCTTTTAACCTGCATCATACTGAACCCGCTGATGCCTGCAATTTCCTGGTAACTTTTTTTCTCCAGGTAAAACAAAGTTACGCATAGTTGCTGCTCTTTGTTCAGTTGCAGCAGGGCGGCAGCCATGCTGGTAAGCGCCCTGTCTTTTTCAAGGTGGATATTCTTTTCCTCCGGTCCGTCTGCCAACGCCATGGTGCGTTCATTTATTTCGGCACTGAATCTTCCTTTGTCACGCAGCTGCATCAGGCAATGGTTCTTGGCGATCATGTATATCCAGCTCTTGAAATACTCCACTTTGTATTTGTGCAGTTCGTTGATGGCTTTTAAGAAGACCTGTTGCACGGCGTCTTTTGCCTCTTCTTCGTTCTTCAGGTACTTCATGCTCACCCCCAGCAGCAGCATGGTATAGCGCTGCATCAAAATGCCCAGCCATTCATTATTGCCGTCGGCGTAAAACCGCTTCAGCAGGTCGGCATCGCTAATGGTATTGTATCGGCTGCTGTTCAAGAGGGTTCAACAAATTTGTTTCAGTTAGATGTAAACATACTTTAAATTCCATAATTTAGATCACCTAATAAAGAGAACATGAGCTATGCTGCCTGTTGCGTACCCGTGGCCCCGGTAAGGCTTGAACCCGACCATCGGTCTGAAATGGTAAGCCAGTTGATATTCGGTGAATGCTGCATCATTACCATTGTTGAAAAGAACGGCTGGGTAAAGATCGTGAACAAACTGGATGCTTATACCGGCTGGTGCCAGCAATCGCATTTCCAGGAAATAGACGATACACAATATTACGTGGAGGAGAATGATTTTACCGCTGAATGGGTGAACCAGGTTGATTATAATGGCCACCAGATGTGGGTTCCTTTTGGCAGTTCCCTAACAGCGATGAAGAACGGGAATGTTTTCTGGCGCAGGAACACCGTTCATTATTCCGGGAAGGTATGGAATCCTGTAACGGCAAAGCGGGATGCCAGGACCATTAAACAACTTGCGTTTAAATTTCTGAACAGCCCTTACCTCTGGGGAGGTAAATCTGTTTTTGGGGTGGATTGCAGTGGCTTTACCCAATCGGTTTATAAAATGCTCAACATTCATTTATTCCGTGATTCGCAGCAGCAGGCTACGCAGGGAGAACTGGTTGCTTTTCTGCAGCAGGCGCATTGCGGCGACCTTGCTTTTTTTGACGATGAAGAAGGAAGGATCATTCATGTGGGGATGTTACTCAATGCAAATGAGATCATTCATTCTGCCGGGAAGGTAAGGGTAGATAAAATAGATAATGAGGGAATCGTTCATGCCGAAACCGGGCAGCGTACCCAAAAGCTTCGTATCATAAGAAGGTATTTCTGATCAGAAACTGTAGCCTTGTTCATAGTTCTCACCAACCGGTTCTTTACCCTTCTTTTCCTCTGCCTGTTTTATATGTGGATCCATTTGCTGAACTGCTGCCGCTTATGTTTTGTTCCGGCCCGGTTTTTATTGTTTCCTTTTTTGTCTTATCAAAAAAAAGCATTTTAACCGCAATCACCACCATCAGTACCGCAAATATCTTTTTCACTGTTTCCTGCGGAAGACTGAGTGCTACCTTGCTGCCGAAATAACTGCCAACCAGGAAGCCAACGGCCAGTACACCCACTACCCTGAAATCAACATGTCCCTGCTTGTAATATTGCAGCACACCCAGTATGCCTACGGGTAACATGATCAGTCCGAGTGAAGTACCCTGTGCCGATTTCTGGCTCATGCCGATAAAATATACCAGGGCGGGAACGATGATGATGCCGCCGCCCACACCCACCAGGCCGCCCAGTATGCCGGCCGCCACACCCACCAGGATGATGATGAGAATGATCTGTATGTCCATTTTTTTCTTTTTTATGATCACGTAAAAGATTTTGTTTTGTATAAGGCAATGGCTTCTTCAATAACCTTATAGGCCGCATCCTTGTCCTGGAATTCGTCTATCTCCACTTTCTTATTCTCCAGTACTTTGTATTGTTCGAAATAATTCTTCAGCACAGCAATAAAGTGTTTGGGCAGTTCTTCCACGCTGCTGATATAGTTTACCCCGGGATCCTTTGCTGCCACAGCAATGATCTTATCATCCACCACGCCGGTATCCATCATCTGCATATTGCCGATCACTGTTGCTTCCACCAGGCATAAGGGCTCAATACTTTCGCTGCACATCACCAGGATATCCAACGGGTCGCCATCGAGGCCAAGTGTTTGCGGAATGAAGCCGTAGTTGATGGGATAGTGAAAGGAAGAATAAATGACCCGGTCAAGTTTCAGCAAACCGGTCTTTTTATCGATCTCGTATTTTGCCCGGCTGCCCTGTGGAATTTCGATCAATCCATTAACTACCTGCGGAGCTTTATCTCCGTAGTGTGCGCCGTGCCAGGGATGAAGAACGTACATGGTTGTTAATTAAGAATGAAGAATTAAAAATTAAGAATTAAGAATTATAGAATTACCGGGTACAGCATTCGGTTGTTCGTTGTTAATTCTTCATTTTTAGTTTTTAATTATCAGCTGGTACCCGATAAAAGCAGCTGCAATTCCAAAAAAAATGCTGGCAGCAATATAAGCGATGGCCATCCCGTATTTCCCGCTTTGCAGCAATCCCATATTCTCCAGTGAAAAAGCAGAGAAAGTGGTGAAACCGCCGCAGATACCGGTTGCCAGGAACAGTTTCCAGTTATGCGACAATGGCTCCTGGCGGGTGCTGAGTGCAAAAACAATCCCGATGATGAAACTGCCGGCAATGTTCACTGCCAGCGTACCCCAGGGAAACAGTTTACTGTTCAGCAGCAGCGATGTGCCATAGCGCAACACCGAACCCAGTCCGCCTCCCAAACCCACGAGTAAAAAATTCTTAAGCATCGGTATTTATAAGTTGCCTGAAAAAGTATACTGGAAGTCGACCAGCCATTTGCCATTGACCCGTACCAGTTTCAGTTTATTCTTTACTTCTTTTGTGTAGCTGTTGCTGTAGTTAAAGATGAAGATGCTGTCGGTAACATAACTCTCTTCATTCACCAGTATGTCGGCTCCTTTATATTTTTCGAGCAGTTCTTTTTTCTGGTTACTGTACTGGTTCCTGAACCGGCTGAATAACTCCGTATTGGTCTCATTCTTCAGCAGGTATTGTTCTGCTTCATCAAATTTATTATCGAGGATGTTCCGTACAAAAGCAGTAGCTACTTCCGTATCGGTAACCGGAACCTTTTTTGAAGGGCTGCTGCAGGAAAAAATAACAGCGGTAATGAAGGCGGACAATAATATCTTTCTAAGCATGATTAAAGTTATGCATCTTTCGGGAAGAGATAAAAAAAAGCATCCCGGTGGCTACCGGGATGCTCCTTATATGATGCAGGTTCTTTTACATGTTTCCTTTTCTTGCTTTCAGGGTATCCAGGAACTGGTTGGCCTTTTCCATCAGCATTTTCAGCGAATCTTTGTCCATGTTCTTCAGTTTTTCAATGCCTTCTTTCAGGTCGGGGTCGTTGGCTCCCCTGTTGCCCTTCATGCTGTTGAACATACCGTCGTCGGATTTACTCAGCGATATTTTCCAGGCGCCGTCTTCCTTTACCAGGTTAAACGTATGGGTTTCGGTCTTGGCGCCTTCGGTAACTTCGGCATCTACGGTGGCATTATCGCCGTTCAGCTTTTCGTTCTTCAGCTTATAGGTAACGTTCTTCACTTTTTCCTTGAATTCTCTTTCCATTTCTTCCTTTGCTTTTCGAAGGAAACTGGAGTCAAGACTATTTACAAGTTTCATCCCTTCTTCCATCATGGTTGCATCTTCTTTTGTAATGAACTTTTTAAAGTCATCGATCTTACCGTTCTTCATGGCAGTGAACATGCCGTCGATGGTGGCAGTGGGTGAGGAGGAGGAAGGGCCGGCATCGTTACTGTTGCAGGCGATAAAAGCCGTTGCCACAAACAAGGCTAAAAGTATTTTCTTCATACGGGGTATTTTAATGGTGAACGCAAATTTAAATTTAATCCGCCGCTTCTGCACAAAAAAAATCAGGCAACGCAAGGTCGCCTGATGTTATGGCAGGGGTTAGCAGCATTCAAGGGGTCAGGAACCTTTTTTTTGCTCAGTCATCTTATCATCATCCTTATTATAAGCTTTGATGATCTGTTTAACAAGGCGGTGCCTTACCACGTCTTCTTCGTCCAGCTCAATATGGGCAATGCCTTCAATGTTCTTCAGGATACGGGTGGCTTTGAACAGGCCGCTCGACTGGTTCTTCGGCAGATCGATCTGCGTGGGATCGCCGGTGATGATGGCCTTTGCATTGGGCCCGATCCTGGTGAGGAACATTTTTATCTGCAGGTCGTTGGTATTCTGCGCCTCATCCAGGATGATGAAAGCGTTATCCAATGTACGGCCACGCATATAGGCCAGCGGTGCGATCTCGATGGTTCTGGTACTCATATAATACCCCAGTTTATCGGCGGGTATCATATCATCCAGCGCATCGTATAAGGGCCTTAAGTACGGATCGATCTTTTCTTTCAGGTCGCCTGGTAAAAAACCAAGGCTTTCACCGGCTTCCACCGCAGGCCTGGTGAGTATGATCTTCTTTACCAGTTTATTCTTTAGTGCTCTTACGGCCAGGGCAACAGCGGTGTATGTTTTACCCGTACCGGCAGGGCCGATGGCAAACAATACATCGTTCTTATCACAGGCTTCCACCATCTTTTTCTGGTTGGCAGTACGGGCTCTTACGGTTTTGCCGTTGGGGCCAAATACCAGCACATCATTGGGATTGCGGTCCATGAAATTATCAACGACCCGTTCGTCATCGCCACCCAGTATCTGTTCAAAATAATTGGCACTCATGTGGCCGTTACGTTCGAGGTAGCGGAGAATGAGATCGATCTTTTCTCTTGCTCCTTCGATCTGTTCGGGGGCGCCGCTCAGTTTTATCTGTGTGCCGCGGCTGAGAATTTTTAACAGGGGGAATTTCTTTTTTAAGATGTCGAGCTTACCGTTGTTTACTCCAAAAAATTCGATAGGGTTTACGGTTTCGAGGTTAATGATCGCTTCTGTCAATGGATTTTAGTTTTTGCGCTGTTTCTGTCATGCTGAGAGGTGCATAGCATACATAGCAGCGTTCTGTTATCAAAAAAATTCAAAAGGTACTTACTAACGCATCTTCATTTCAAATGTAACAAATTGATACTGATACATCCCAAACTTACTTATACACAAAACGTGATTTTCGTGGAAAAGTTTTTTGAGCAGCAGGATTTAACAAATAAAATTTTCCTGTAAGGGGCAATAAACCGGGCGGACTTAAATAGTGAACCGCAGCATGGGAATGCTGCGGTCGCAAAACAAACGCTGATGAAATTCTTTAGCAGTGAACCGTCTTTCTGTTTTCGTCAAACTGCCTGGATAAATGCACTACCGGATCTTAAAACGGGCCTTGGTAGTTTCTCATAGGGGCATTTACTGTTTGAATCATTTGCCCTATAAATATCGGGTACAAAAAAGACGGTTGAAAATGAAAGATGCCGAGTGGGTATTTTGCAATGCTGAACCAGTATTAAAAACGTTTTTAGGAAGGCCAAATTGATTTATTTATTTGATACTTCCCCCGTCGAGCCATAGTTTAAAATCAGCCGACCGTTCTGTGCTAACGATGGTCTCTTGTTTGGCAGCGGGTTTCAGTTTGATGAGTACCCTGCCCTTGGTATATGCAAACATTTCTGCGATGGAATTGATGGATACAATGAACTGGCGGTTGATGCGGAAGAAAATCTTCGGATCAAGATGTGTTTCCAGGTTGTCTAAATTAAAATCGATGGCATAACGCCTGCCTTCAAAGGTGGTAAGAAAATTCACCTTGTCTTCTGTATAAAAGTAAGCGATCTCATCGGTATGAATGGTTTTGATGTGCTCGCCATAGCGAATGATGAATCTTGTTTTGTATTGCTGGCCCTGCGGACTGTATGCCTGCAGCAGTTTACTGATGTCGAATGGTGCTGCCGGGGCGGGCCGTGTGGTTTTGTATTTGTTGATGGCAGCCAGCAACTCGTCCTTCTTCAGCGGCTTTAATAAATAATCAACGCTGTTTACTTTGAACGCTTCAATGGCATACTGGTCGAAAGCCGTAACAAAAATAATGGGGCATTCGATCTTTACTTCACGGAAGATGTCGAAACTGGTTCCGTCTGCCAGCTGAATATCGGAAAAGATAAGATCAGGCAACGGGTTCTCCTCAAACCATTTGATGGCAGAAGAAACGCTTGGGATAGAACCGAGTAACCCTGCATCCGGTTCAATTTCCTTTATCATTTTCTGCAGGCGGTTTGCAGCGGGCTCTTCGTCTTCTATGATCAAAATACGCAGCATAACTAATTTTTTAAAAGGGGTAATGAAACTATGAAATATTTTTCATCATTGCTGATGAGCACTTTTTTATTACTGAGCAGGGTATAGCGGTTAACAATATTCTGCAGGCCCATACCGGCGCCTTCCTGCCTGCTCATGCGGGTATTGATGTTGTTCTTCACCTGCAGGTATTCATCGCCGGTTATGTCCAGGCTTATCACCAGTTTAGTTTCTTTGGAAATGGCATTGTGCTTAATGGCATTTTCCATCAGCAACTGCAGGGTAAGCGGGGGAATGAAATACTGCAGCTTCTGCTGCTCTGTAAGGTTACTCTTCAGTTCAATATTGCTGCCATGTCTTTTTTGCTGCAGGAAATAATAGATATTCAGCAGGTCGGTCTCTTCTTTCAATGAGATGATCTCTTTATCCCGGTAATTGACAATGCTCCGGAAAAAATCCGATAGCTGCTCCACGTATTCCACCGCCATCTTCGGATCATCTTCAATGGTGGAGATGAGTGTATTGAAACTGTTGAACAGGAAATGAGGATTTACCTGGTTTCGCAGCACTTCAAACTGGAACTGCACTTTTTCCTGCCGCAGCCTTTCCAGTTTCTTTACTTCGGCCTCCCGGCTTTTTATATACCAGTACAGCAGGGTTGCAATGAGCAGTATACAAAGAATAATGAACCATGCCCGCTTGTAAAAAGCCTGCTTAATAACAAAGCGATATGAGGCCTCATCGGCATTTTTAAAATTACGGTTCAGCGATGACCGG
>DAOLIP010000045.1:0-26097 GCA_035328475.1 Ferruginibacter sp. | reverse complement strand
TTGCTTTGGTTATGGCCAGCATGGCTTTTACCTGGCTGTACTTTTGCATAAAGCTGTGAGATTTAAGGCGTAAAGCTATCTGTAAAAAAATGATTAAACAAAATTTTGCAGACCTCGACAAATGTCGTATGTTTATACGACAAAAGTCGGGCAGATGAAAAAGAGCACGCCGCCAAAAAAAACAAAGGCATACATCCAAAAAGACAAACCCGGTAAGGTTAATGAACCCCTGCCCGTTTACCGCAGTGTAAAAGCCTTGCCTGCAGTAAAAGATTTTACTTACCACGAATTTAAAAAAATTGCCGATAAAGCGCCTTTTACACAAGCTGAATGGGCTTCTATTCTTCACGTAAGTGAACGCACCCTGCAACGCTATGCAAAAGACAACAGCACATTTGCCCCCATTAATGCGGAAAGGGCTTTACAAATTGCCAAGGTCTTAAAGGAAGGTGAGTTTACCTTTGGCAAGGTTCAGAATTTTTATGACTGGATAAAACGGGGACCGTATATGCTGGAAGGAAATCTTTCGTTTGATTCCCTTACTTCCTATGAAGGCATTCAAAAAGTATTAACCCAATTGGGAAGAATTCAACACGGCCTTTTTGCATGATGACCTACAGGATCAGCAATGCTGAATTCAGCAACGACATCAGTGGCACGGGGGCCAAACTGGTGGGTTCCCGCTGGAATTCAAAGGGGATTCCCCTGCTGTATACTTCCCAGCATATTTCACTGGCTGTGCTGGAAATGCTGGTGAATACCAACTTTAAAGACTACAACATTGCCCTTGACCTGATGTATATAAATATTCCCGATCAGTTACCCATTGCTTCTATAGAAATAAAGAACCTGAAACAAAACTGGAAAGATGATTTTGAATACACCCGGTATATCGGCGATGAATTCATCAGGCAAAAGGAATCCATTATATTAAGGGTACCATCGGCTGTCATCGCCGAGGAAAATAACTACCTGGCAAATCCCTTACACCCCGGTTTCAAAAAGATCAGGATCAGTAAAGTAAAATCGTTCTGGCCCGATGAAAGGCTTTTTAATACCTGATGAATAAAACGTATCTACTCCTCGGCAGTAATATGGGAAACAGCAGGATTCAACTGCGGAAAGCCATCTCATTAATTGAAAAAAAGATCGGTAAGATAATCCGGCGCTCCAGCCTCTATTCTACTGCGGCCTGGGGCAATACCAGCCAGCCTGACTTTTTAAACCAGGTAATTACTGTTGAAACAAAACTTTCCGCGGCACAAACCATACAAAACATTTTAGCGATTGAAAAAAAGATGGGCCGGGTACGTACTGTAAAAAATGCCCCCCGGATCATCGACATCGATATCTTATTCTTCAATAAAGAAATAATTAATCAGGCCGGCCTGCAGGTTCCGCACCCGCAGATCCAAAACCGGTGTTTTGTGCTTACCCCGCTTAATGAACTTTCTCCAAACTTCAAACACCCGGTACTAAAAAGATCTGTTCACCATCTTTTTATACACTGCCCGGATAAGCTGAATGTGAAAAAGTTTTAACGGCATAAAAGGCCTTTCCCCTTATTTTGCAGTCCGCTTTACATTGCATGAAGTATAACTTTGTAACCATAGAAGGAAATATCGGCGCAGGCAAAACCACGCTGGCGCATTTGTTAAGCAAACATTTTAATGCAAGGCTGGTGCTGGAGGAATTTGCCGATAATCCCTTTCTGCCAAAATTTTACGAGAACCCGGGCCAGTACGCCTTTCCGCTGGAACTGTTCTTTATGGCCGAACGTTATAAGCAATTAAAGGAACTGTTGCAGACAAAAGACATGTTCCAGAATATCACCGTTTCTGATTATCTCTTTACCAAATGCCTGCTGTTCGCCAAAGTGAACCTCCCCGAAGAGGAGTTCCGCCTTTACCAGAAATTATTCGAGATCATCAACCCCCAGATCGTTCAACCCGATATTCTCATCTACCTGCATACCCCGGTAAAAAAATTACAGGAGAATATCAAAAAACGTAACCGGGAATACGAACAATCCATTCCAAACGATTACCTTTTTACCCTGCAGGAAACCTATACCCAGTACATTAAGCAGCATAATATAAAAACGCTTTTTGTGGATGCAGGCAACGCCGATTTCCTGGGTAACGAGGAACACCTTAAAGTTATAATTGACGCCTTAGATAAAGAATACGACGAAGGGCAACATTATATAACTTTGCCGGGATAAATAAAATGAACAGCGACAAACTCCCCAATGAATTCAGAAACTTCATCTTTGCCCGTCTCTTCTTTGTATTGGGGTTACGCATGATAACCACGATTGTCATTTACCAGGTATTCCACCTGGCCAATACCTATATGGTGGGTTTCGCCGGTCTTGCTGAATTTGTTCCTGCAGTGATCGCCGCAATCTTCGCCGGCCATTACATCGATAAACACAACAAAAAGAATATCCTCGTTTGGGCCTATACTTTTTATATGCTGTGCGGACTTACCCTTGCACTGATAAGCCTGCCTTATTTCAATCTTTCCAATGCAACAAAGCTCTCTGTTATTTTATTCACCGTTTTTTGTACCGGCATCATCCGGTCTTTTGCCGGCCCAGCTGCCAACAGTATGATCGCTGCCATTGTTTCCCGGGAACAATTGCAAAAAGCCATCTCGTATAATTCATCCACCTGGCTTATCTCCTCCATCGGCGGACATGCCATTGGTGGATTACTGATCGCAGCCATAGGTATTTCCAATGCCTACTTCACAACAGCTGCATTGATCTTAACTGCCGGCATATTTGCGTTACAACTAAAACCAAAGCCACCGGTAAGCGTAAACCAAAACGAACCCATGTTCACTGCCATTAAGAACGGCTTTACGTATGTGTTCAATAACAAAAATCTACTCGGTGTAATTTCGCTGGATCTTTTTGCCGTATTGTTCGGCGGCGCCGTTGCCTTTATTCCCGAAGTAGCGTCCAATATATTGCATACCGGACCCATTGGCTATGGCTTTTTAAATGCAGCCATGGACCTGGGCAGCCTGATCAGCATGGCCATCCTGGTCAAATACCCCATGCGGCATAAACAGGGATTGAAAATGCTATTAGCCGTTGCTGGCTTTGGCATCTGCATCATCATCTTTGGTTTATCAAAGTGGTATTGGCTCAGTTTTGCTGCATTGCTCATCGCCGGGTTGTTTGATGCAGTGAGTGTAGTGGTACGGGGTACCATCATGCAACTCTTCACACCCGATGAATTGCGGGGCCGTGTGGCTTCCATCAATCTTATCTTTATCAATTCCTCTAATGAACTCGGACAGTTTGAAAGCGGCGTTACCTCCCGCTGGTTCGGCACATTACCAGCGATCATTTTTGGTGGAGCCATGTCAATGCTGGTGGTTGCCGCCACCTGGATAAAGTTTCCAAAGCTGAGGAAGCTGGAATACTAGTGAGCGAAATCGAGAAATAGAATAATACACAACTCACTTAAATTCCTGCCCCAGATTCTTACAAATGATCTTTAAGAATTTGTGATTAAGGATAAAGGTCATTTTTGTTCACCCGGATTCTTTATCGCTAACCCGCCTGCCATCTTCCTCGCAACAATGCTTCCGGGATCATCAACATGATCGAAACAATTCCGGTTTTGTGGTATAAAAACCTGGAGATAATCGCTATGGCAGCCTTGTGCATTAAGCGGACATGCAAAACGATAATAGAGGGTTTTGCAGCTTCCGGTTGCACTGTCTTGTAATGCAGGGAAGATACTTCTTCGGTAATAATCCAGGCAGTTTTGAATACACCTGTCGCTGCAATCATTTATACATAACAATGGGGGTGTACTGCCATCCGGGCCTCCTCCGGTAAGTACAGACCCCAGGTATACATTCTCTTCAAATACATTTCCATCAATGCTGACAATCCGGGTAACATATGCAGCACCTCTTTTCATCAGTAAGGTTTTGTATTGCTTACCATCCGGCATACTAAATGTATTCAGGAGTTTCCCTTTTCTTACTTCATCTCCTTCAAGGGTGATGGACTTATTTCCAGGAACCAGGCTGAGCATACTGATTGCAGAATCGCCCTGCAGCATATATTCAAACGTAAATGCTTTGTCCATCTTATCAATGCCAGCCTGTTTCAAAAGTTTCATTTTTATTTGTTCTGCTTCGCCTGCTGAATTTGTTGTGCTGGTGCAGCTACAAAAGCATAGTGCGGCTGCCAGAAGGAATATTACCTGTTTCATTTTAATTGATTTAATTGTTTGAGATAGGTTTGTATTATATCCAGCAAAATGAATTTTGTTACCCCTGGTATAAAATGTCTGAAATTTTCCCAAATCATCTAAATTCGTCCTGATGTTACAGGACAATCTCTTCTTAATACTGCTGCTTTTGTTTTTAGTGAGCATGCTTTTCATGCTCAGCCAGAAAATAAAAATATCTTACCCCATCTTACTGGTGCTGGCCGGGCTGGGTATTGGTTTTGTTCCCGCAATGCCTGTAATTAGTTTAGACCCCGATATCGTTTTCCTGATCTTCCTGCCGCCGCTTTTGTATGCCGCCGCATGGAATACTTCCTGGAAGGATTTCTGGCAGAACTGCCGGCCCATTAGCCTGCTTTCATTCGGCCTGGTGATCTTTACTTCCACCGCCATTGCTTTCTTATCCAATGCCATCATTCCCGGTTTTCCCCTGGCCTATGGTTTTTTACTGGGGGGCATTATTTCGCCACCCGATGCAGTAGCAGCCACATCCGTATTGCAGGGCCTTCGCATACCCAAACGTATTGTAACCATACTGGAAGGCGAAAGCCTGATCAACGACGCCTCTTCTTTGATTGTTTTCCGTTTTGCATTGGCGGCCATTGTTACCGGGCAGTTCAGTGTGATGGAAGCCACCGGTGAATTTTTTATGGTGGCCGGCCTGGGCCTTGGTATCGGGATTGCCATTGCATTCATCATTTACTGGGTACACCGGCTGCTGCCAACCGATGCCAGCATTGATACAGCCATCACCCTCATATCGCCGTATATCATGTACCTGGCGGCTGAACAATTTCACTATTCCGGTGTAATGGCTGTGGTGAGTGGCGGTCTGTTCCTGAGTTTTCGTGCCAACCGCATCTTTTCATATAACACAAGGATACAGGCTTACTCCGTTTGGGAAACATTGATCTTTTTATTGAACGGACTTGTATTCATTCTCATAGGCCTGCAACTTCCTTCCATTGTAAAAGGACTGGAGAGTGGTTCTCTTGCATCTGCCATCTTTTATGCAGTAGTTATAAGTTTACTTACCATTGTAATCCGCATCATCTGGGTATTTCCGGGCGCCTATCTTCCCCGAAAATTATTTCGTTCCATCCGTACTACTGAACCAAGGCCATCCGAAAAAATGGTTTTCCTGGTTGCATGGAGCGGCATGCGGGGTGTGGTATCATTGGCTTCTGCATTGGCTATACCGCTCACGCTTGGCGATGGTACGGCATTTCCTCACCGCAATCTTTTATTGTTCATTACGTTTGTGGTGATACTGGTCACACTTGTATTCCAGGGCCTCAGTCTGCCCTGGCTGATACGCAAATTGAAAATTGAAGAGCCCGACAGCGAAACAGAAGAAGAAGTGGAACTGGCCATCCGCTTGCAAATGGCCGATGCAGCATTGGACCACCTGAATGAGCATTATGCCAGTGAGATAAAGAATATTGAAGCATATCAACGGGTAAAAGAAAAATACGACCGCATGGCAAAGAATACCTACAAGCGGTTGATAGACGGCCAGGGCGATGGCGCAGATTTTTTACCGGGTTACCGCAAAATGCTTAAAGAACTGGTAGCAGTAAGACGAATTGCCCTGGAACGTTTGAAAAAAGAAGACCTCTACTCAACAGAACTCATCCGCAACAAAGAATGGGAGCTTGACCTGGAAGAAGCAAGGCTGGAAGAGATCTCGGGAACTTAACTTTATTGAATGTGTTTTGTTCCTTACTCCTCCGCCCTGTCTAAACTAAAATTACGTGAGCCAACCTTTTCAACCTTTAAACGTTTTAAACCTTAAACGATAAACCATGCAACGCAGATCCTTCCTCCGCAATACCGGTCTTACGCTGGCCGGCCTGGGTTTATTAAATAAAGAAACACTGGCTTCTTTTTTAGCCGATCCAACCTGGAAAATAAGAATGCTTACCGATGATATCGGCATCTTCTCCGAAAGAGGAGGCACCATTGCTTTTCTGATCACCAAGAAAGGGATCGTGGTAGTGGATTCGCAATTCCCCGATACGGCGCCGCATTTAATTGAGGAACTGAAAAAGAAAAGTGAAAAGCCATTCAGGTATCTCATCAATACCCATCACCATGGCGATCACAGCTCTGGTAATATTGCCTTTAAAGACCTTGTGGAGCATGTAGTGGCACATGAAAATTCAAAAGCCAACCAATTACGGGTAGCCACCGAGCAAAAGACCGCCCCCGAAAAAATTCTGGCGCCAGATATTACATACGGGGCCAATGGCTGGAAACAGAGAATGGGAAAGGAAACGGTGCGTACTTATTATTTTGGAGCCGGTCATACCAACGGCGACAGCATGATCCATTTTGAACATGCTAATATTGTACACATGGGCGATCTGCTGTTCAACCGCCGTCATCCGTATGTTGACAAAGGATCAGGAGCCAGCATTGCCAACTGGATCGTTTTATTAGACAAGGCCATTACCATGTTTGATAAGACCACGCAGTTTGTTTGCGGGCATGCTGCAGAAGGATACGATGTTCTTACAAAGTCAGAAGACCTGAAAGCATTCGGCGATTACCTGGGCAATGTTTTAAAATTCACCGAATCAGCAATAAAAGCAGGCAAGACAAAAGAAGAGATCGTAAAAGCAACGGCAATACCCGGTTCGCCTGATTGGAAAGGAGGAGGAATTGAAAGGCCATTAGGCGCTGCTTATACAGAACTTACTTCAAAGTAGCACATTTTCTACCAGGTCTTTCGTTTAACTTTTTTTTAGAATAGTTGTCGTACACGTATGAATTTTCTAGCGTTGTTGAATCTTTAACTAAACGTTCAACTATGCTGCGCCTAATAATAACCCTCTGCTTTTTCAGCATTTATTGCTGTAATGCACAAATTAACAACAACGGCGAATTTACCGTTTATAACAACGGGCTTATTTATAGCCCGGTCACCATGAATCAACTCACCTCCATTGTTGATTCGCTTAACTTAAAATTCAAAAGATGTGATCTGACCAGGCCATACTATGCTAAAAGCCAGGCGATCGGAAATCACCTCTCGCTTGAGAAAGGGAATATTAAAGAGGCACTGAAAGATATGGCAGATAATATGAGCTTTGAAGATTTTCTGAAAAAGTATAAGAATGCTGAAGCAGATTACAGGATGCTGATAGTTAAATACCGTTATAAAGAGAGTTACTCCGATAAGTGGGTGGTGGAATTCTCCGGGGAGACCATGACGGACTATGGAGGATATGAAATCAGGATAGAGGATGATCCGGGTTATTATGACAGGCCATTGCAAGGTAAATGGATAGTAAAATATTACGCTAAAGACGAGTATACTGCAGAAAGCCTTGTTGCCTTCTATATAACAAATGAATTTGAATCTCAAAAGATCCCTGAAAAATACGCAAGCATGATCATGTATTCCGACTGCGTGATTGACACAACCGCCGACATCTTTACTGAAAAGGCAAAAAGAACAGGCCTGTTCGAAGAGGACGCTGATAAAAATTACCGAAAAACAAAACGCTTTGCTTTCAACAATTATATTGAACAAAACACAAAGCATATTACTGAAAAGACAGTACCTGCGGCCTATGGAATGTATAAATGGATGGCGCTGGATAGTATGAAAAAAGCATGGATAAACCAGAAACTTGTGCCCACTGAGAAATTTAAACAGCTTCTTGCAGATGCTGTAAATGAAGCAAAACAAAAACAGCATGCAACCGACAATGAGTTTGAAAATTATGTGGCAACATATGTCTCTAAGGCAGATGCGCTTGAATTAAAACGAAACCGCCGGGTAATGGGCATGTGCAGCATGGACCAGAGTCCGCGTTACCATGCATTGAACATTGCCATGTTATCTGCTGAAACAGTCAACTGGCAGGTTTTTTTGAGGGCACACCTGAATATAATGAATGACAGGTTTGAAAGAGCCAGTGACGGAAGCTATGCATGGGCGCAGAGGCAAACCTATATAAAAGAGCTTGAAGAACTGAATATTGAAGTACAGGAGCTATTGCTGGGAATAAGCTTCAGAATAGAGAACCCGGTAGATAAACACTATTACGGCAGTATAAACCGGTTGGGAAGGGCATTGGCCGAAACAAAAGAAAGGGTGCAGTTTGAAAACGAAATACTGAATATTATAAAAGATGGCGGACTTGACGCTTATAACAGGATGCTGATGCACTACCTGTATCTAAACTATATCTACTACCTGCCGGAAAAAGAAGCCAGATTGGCCAGCCTGGTAAAGTTGGAGGAAGCAGACAGATCATTGCCTGATTTCTTCCGGTTGAGAATAAAGATTGACAGAAAAAATTTTGAGAAACCCGAATAAACTACCTGGCAGTTATCAGTTTCTCCAGCACATAATAAACGATGGGGCAAAAGCCGGAATTCTTTAAAGTAAGCGACTGTCTTTTCAGCAACACATCTTCGTCGGTATAGGGAAACCGCCGGCAGTCGGATGGTCTTGCTTCATAAATGCTGCAAAAATTATCTGCACCCAGGAAGGGGCATGGTTTGGACCGTAAAACATAATCACCCTCACTGTCTACATACAGGTAGGCATTGATAAGATCTCCCTCCTTCATCTTCAAATATTTGGCAATACGTTTAATGTCGGGGGTCTTGAACCGGGGCGAATAGTTCTTACAGCAGTTGGCGCATTGCAGGCAGTCTACTTTTGAAAAGGCTTCCTCGTGCAGTTCAGGCAAGGCTTTCAGTACTTTGTTCTTATCGGCCCGGTTCAAAAACTGTTTGTATTGCTTTTGGTGGTCGACCGATTTCTTTTCCCAGTTATGTAAAATATCCTCTCCCATTAGATTAAGTTATTGACTGCCCGGTGCCCTTTTTCCACAGGCCAAATGTAGCAAACTTATTAGCGCTAAATCTTGTTGTGTTATCGTAAATTTGCGCCACCTGATTATTCCTTTAAAAAAGAAATTTCAATACAACTATATGAATTTATTCGAACAACAACAGTACGAATTTGCAGGCAGGCATATCGGCCCTAACCCGGATGAAACAAAATTGATGCTTAAAGCCATTGGTGTGGACTCGATGGATGAACTGATCAGCAAAACCGTTCCGGAATCCATCCGCTTAAAAAAGCCATTGAAACTTCCGCTGGCACAAACAGAATTTGAATACCTGGATGAACTGAAGAAGATCGCTGCAAAGAATAAAGTTTATAAAACCTATATCGGCCAGGGATATTACAATACCATTACTCCCAGCGTGATCTTACGCAATGTTTTTGAGAACCCGGGATGGTATACTCAGTATACGCCTTACCAGGCCGAGATATCACAGGGTCGTTTGGAAAGCCTGCTCAATTTTCAAACCATGGTTTGCGACCTTACCGGCCTGGAACTGGCCAATGCCAGTTTACTGGATGAGGCCACTGCCGCCGCCGAAGCCATGGCCATGCTCTTCCACCATAAGAATAAAAGTGAAGTGATCTCCTCCCCGAAATTCTTTGTGGACACAAATATTTTTGAACAGACAAAAGAAGTACTGCTCACCCGTGCCACGCCCATCGGTGTTCAACTGGTGCATGGCGATTATAAAACAGCATCGCTGGATGAAACGTATTTCGGCGCCATCGTACAATACCCAAACAGCATTGGCTCTGTAGAAGACTATCGCAGTTTTATAAGTGAAGTTCATGCAGTGAATGGATATGTAGTGATGGCAACCGATCTGCTGGCCCTTACTTTATTAACTCCTCCCGGTGAACTGGGCGCTGATGTAGCCGTTGGTTCGGCACAGCGTTTTGGCGTTCCGTTGGGTTATGGCGGTCCGCACGCTGCTTTTTTTGCAACAAAAGATGAATTCAAAAGGGGCATACCCGGCCGCATCATCGGCATAAGCATCGATGCACAGAATAACCGGGCACTGCGCATGGCACTGCAAACAAGAGAACAGCATATCAAAAGAGAAAAAGCAACTTCTAACATTTGTACCGCCCAGGCACTGCTGGCCAATATGGCCGCCATGTATGCGGTTTATCACGGACCAGATGGCTTAAAGAAGATGGCACAGCGCATCCATATTCTTACAGCCGCCATCGCAAAATCGTTGCAAAGCAATGGCGTGAAGGTTATCAATAGTAATTTCTTCGATACACTCACGTTCGAAATTTCCGATATCACCGCATTTAAAACTGCCGCTGAAAAGAACAAAGCAAATTTCCATTACCATGCAAATGGCTCTATCAGTTTATCTATTGATGAAGTAGCTTCTAACCATATCGGCGAAACAGAGAAGAACCTGGATGCTATTTTTAAAGAAGCCACATCAAACGGCATTTCACTTTCTTTTGATGAAGCCGACGCATTATTTGGCAAATTGAACGGATTACAAAGAGCATCTTCTTATTTAACGCATCCCGTTTTCAATACCCACCGCAGTGAAAGTGAAATGATGCGTTATATCAAATCGCTGGAAAATAAAGACCTGAGCCTGAATACATCCATGATCAGCCTCGGCAGCTGCACCATGAAACTGAATGCCGCTACAGAACTGATACCGGTTAGCTGGCCCGAGTTCAGCAGCATTCACCCGTTTGCTCCTGCATCGCAAACAAAAGGATACCAGTTCCTCATTGCCAAACTGGAAGAATATTTAAGCAAGATCACCGGATTCAATGCCTGCTCTTTACAACCCAACAGTGGCGCCCAGGGCGAATATACAGGCCTGCTCACCATCAGGGCTTATCATGCGGCAAGAAATGAAAGTCATCGCAATATTGTGCTGATCCCGATCTCGGCTCATGGTACTAACCCTGCCAGCGCCATCATGGCGGGCATGAAAGTAGTGGTGGTAAAAAGTACCGATGAAGGCCTTGTTGATATTAAAGACCTGAAAGAAAAAGCGCTGGAGCATAAAGACAATCTTGCGGCACTGATGGTTACGTACCCAAGTACCTACGGCGTTTTTGAAGAAGGCATCAAAAAAATATGCAAGACCATTCACGATAACGGCGGTCTTGTGTACATGGACGGCGCCAATATGAATGCGCAGGTGGGATTGACCAGTCCGGGTATGATCGGTGCTGATGTTTGCCATTTGAACCTGCACAAAACATTCGCCATCCCGCATGGCGGCGGCGGACCGGGTGTTGGACCTATTTGTGTGAACAATAAATTGAAACCATACCTGCCCGGACATAATGCCCTGAGCGTAGTCGAAGGGAAATCTTCCGTTTCGAGCGAAGTCGAGAAACGGATTCCTGCAGTGAGTGCAGCGCCTTATGGCAGTGCCAGCATTTTACTCATCAGCTATGCTTACATAAAAATGCTGGGCGAAGAAGGAGTGAAAAGATCCACCGAATACGCCATTATGAATGCCAATTACATGAAGGCAAAGCTGGAAAAGTACTATAAGATATTGTACACGGGTGCCAATGGATTTTGTGCACATGAATTCATCGTGGACCTTCGTCCGTTCAAAACAACGGCCGGTATTGAAGCCGAAGACGTGGCAAAGCGCCTGATGGATTATGGTTTTCATGCTCCTACCATGAGTTTCCCGGTTCCAGGAACCATCATGATAGAACCAACGGAAAGCGAAGACAAAGGAGAACTGGATCGTTTTTGCGAAGCGCTTATCGGCATTTACAATGAAATAAAAGCCATTGAAGACGGCAAGTCTGATAAAACGGATAATGCATTAAAGAATGCACCGCACACACAGCAGGTGGTTTGTGCTGATGAATGGAACCATGCCTACAGCAGGCAGGATGCAGCTTTCCCGCTGGCTTATGTTACAAAGAATAAATTCTGGCCTTCCATAGCCCGTATCAACAATACCTTCGGCGACCGCAACCTCATTTGCACCTGCGAGCCGATGGAAACTTATATGGAGGAATCGGTTTCAAACTAACCTTTATATTCTGCATGGAGCCCGGTCATAACGACCGGGCTTTTTATTTCCTGCTATCACATTTTAATTGCATCCTAATCTTTAAACCTGTAAATTCAGCATTCTAAAATTAACATCATGAGAAAGCAACTATTATTTGCATCGCTGTTTTGCCTTGGCGGCAACTTCGCCTTTGCACAAACAGATGCAACATCCGCCATCCGCAAAGAAGGATTGGAGAATTCAAAAGTGATGAATATCGCTTTTCATTTAACAGATGGCAGCGGACCCAGGTTAACCAATTCCCCGGGGTTTTTACGGGCAGCCAACTGGGCCAAAGATGAACTCACAAAAATGGGATTGGTGAATGCAACCCTGGAACCCTGGGGCGATTTTGGCAAAGGTTGGGAACAAACGAGGTGTTATGTTGCGATGACGGCTCCTTATTATGTTCCTTTTATTGCCATTCCAAGAGCCTGGACAGGGAGCACCCCCGGGAAGAAAATGATCAGCAGCGAAGTGATCGTGATAAAAGCAAAAGACTCCGCAGAACTTTACCGGAATTATGCAGGCAGGTTAAAAGATAAGATCGTGATGCTGTATTCAAAAGATACATTGAAACCATCGTTTACTGCAGACGGAGACCGTTTTACCGATGAAGAACTTGCCAGGATGGCGAATGCAAAACAGGATACAACACGGCGGCAGCAACCCAATGCCACACCGGAACAAATGGCGGCAAGACGGCAACAGCAATCATTTCCCCGCCAGTTAGAGAATTTCTATAAGAATGAAAAACCTGCCCTGGTACTAAGTATGAATGGCCGTGGCAATGACGGAACCCTATTTGTACAGAATGGAAGCTCTCCTTCAAAAGACTCTTCCCGTTATTTTGCCTGGGTGATGTTATCGAGCGATGATTACCTGCGGGTGCAGCGCCTGGTGGAATCTGGGCAACAGGTTGAACTGGAAGCAGAGGTAAAAACAAAATTCTATGATTCCGATATCAAAGGATATAATGTGATCGCAGAGATCCCCGGAACAGATCCTGTATTGAAAAACGAGATCGTAATGCTGGGTGGGCACCTGGACAGCTGGCAGGGCGCCACCGGGGCTACCGATAATGCAGCCGGTTGTGCGGTGATGATGGAAGTGGTGCGTATCATTAAAGCCACCGGACTTCAACCCAAACGTACCATACGTATTGCTTTATGGAGTGGCGAAGAACAGGGATTGCTTGGATCAAGGGCTTATGTGAAAAATCATTTTGCCGATCCGGCGGATATGGTATTGAAACCCGGGCATGAAAAAGTTTCTGCCTATTATAACCTTGATAACGGAACAGGAAAGGTACGGGGCATTTATCTGCAGAACAATGCAGCCGCAGGGCCCATCTTTGCCCAATGGCTGGAACCCTTTGCCGACCTTGGTGCAAAGACCGTTACCATCAACAATACCGGTGGTACCGATCACCAGGCATTTGATGGCGTTGGTATTCCCGGCTTCCAGTTCATACAGGATGCCATTGAATACGATACCCGTACGCACCACACCAATATGGACACCTACGATCACCTGGTTCCGGATGACCTGAAACAGGCAGCAACCGTTATTGCAGCGTTTGTTTACAACACCGCACAGCGTGACGGGAAGATCCCCAGGAAAGAATTACCAAAGCCAAGAGGTACCGGCGGAAGGAATTTTTAAAAAGAAAAGGGCGCATTTAAAAATGCGCCCTTTTACTATAAAAAGTGATGATGGTTTACTTATTTTTCTTTTGCGATGGTAAGCCTGGTAAATTCGGAACCGCTGTAGATCTTTGCCAGTTTATTATCACTGGTTTTTTTCCACTCGGGGATATGCATTTCAGAAACAATACGCCAGAAATTTTTTGATTTCAGGTCTTCATAATCCGGCGAACTTACAAAAATACCAACAATGGCATTTCGCTTTTTGAACTCGATCTTTACGCTTGTTTTAGCCAGGTGAGAAGGCTCCAGGAACTTCGTGATCACATCGTTTACCATAATTTTAAATTTCGGCAAATGTACGCCAAATAAGGGCCTTAATCTAATTTATTTATACCCGGTAGCAAACGGCATTGATATTCATACCGGCGCCCACAGAGGCAAACAGGATCACATCTCCTTTGTTTAAATTATGTTCAGGCATTCCGCCTTTACGAACCATATCAAATAAGGTGGGTATAGTGGCAACCGAACTGTTGCCCAGGTTATGAATACTCATGGGCATAATCAGTTCCGGAACGGCTGAAATGCCGTAAAGCTTGTACATCTCTTTTACAATGGCCTCGTCCATTTTTTCATTGGCCTGGTGAATGAATATCTTCTTCAGGTCGCTGATGTTAACCCCGCTGTTGTCAAGACAAATCTTCATGGCTACGGGTACATACCGCATCGCATATTCATACACCTTTCTTCCCTTCATTTTTATATACCGTATACGGGGGTCAGAATCCGGGTAATTTGATTTACCCAGGTTTAAGTAGTTCACTTCATCCTGGCAATGCGATTGAACACTTGTTCCCAAAACACCGGCATTGGTTGTAGTCACATCCTGCGCTTCCAGTACCGAGGCGCCGGCACCATCAGAAAATATCATACTGTCCCGGTCATAAATATCCAGCACACGGGATAATGTTTCTGTTCCTATCACCAGGCATTTTTTTGCAATGCCGGCTTTAAAATATGCATCGGCCTGTATCACACCCTGTACCCAACCCGGGCATCCGAATAAAATATCATAAGGAACGCAGGAAGGATTTTTGATCTTCAATGAATGCTTTACACGGGATGCAAGCGCAGGCAATACATCCGTTTGTATAGTATGCTTGATCACATTCCCAAAGTTATGCGCTACGATGATCTGGTCGATGGTTTCCGGATCGCAACCGGCATCTTCAATGGCGATCCTGGCCGCTTCGGCCGCCATGTCGGAAGACTCGATGCCTGCCGGCGCATATCGCCGTTCCTGGATACCCGTAATTTGTTTGAATTTCTCTACAATAACACGGGGTTCAATATCCAGTGCAGAATTATCTTCTGCATAAAAATTATGGCCCGCAAAATCCTGGTTGGTCTTTATGTAAGCAGGTATATAGCTGCCGGTGCCTGTAATAACAGTTCTTACTGACTGATTCATAAACAATAATTAAAACGTACTATAATGGCAGGCTATCGTTGATTATAAAGTTACCAAATAATCGTTCCCGAACCATATTTTTCTCAACGTATTTTGCGGGCTTGTGTTAATTAATAATACTAAGTTTGATCATTAAAATGATTTTATGAAAAGAGGTTCTGTTCTTATCCTGCTTGCTCTTTTATACCCGGCTATTACCTGGTCACAGTTGAAGGTCTCCATCCCCGCATATACGGCTTATGCATTGCCGGCGGAAGAAAGCAGCGAAGACGATGAAAGCACCATGTTTTCGGTAAAGGATGGTTTACATAACTGGACGGATATTAAAAGACAGGTTGAATTTTATTTCAAGATCCGCAATGCTGGAACGCTGACCCTTTCTCTTAAGCTAAGAACCAATATCCGAATTGGTAATCTGACAGCATCAATAGCAGGGAAAGATTTTACTGTTGTGGTCCCTGAATCCTCAGAATTCAGATTAGTGAAGATTGGATCAGTGAATATTAAGGATACCGGATTTCACAAACTGACTCTCTATCAAACTCGGGAAAATATTATTGCAAATAAAAAGGCAATGGTTAGGTCAACTATACCGGTAATTGCTGATATCCAATCACTGGAACTTAGCGGCACAGCAGTCAGAAACATTCATTTCAATACAAAGCCAAGAAGAAATGCAGCATCGGTTCATCTTTTTTACCCACTCCCCGATTCGGTGAAAGCAATTTCGTTCTACAATGAGATCACCGTTCCCGAAGGCGCCGATGTGTTACACAGCTATTATATGGCCTGCGGTTTTTCAAGAGGGTATTTCGGGATACAGGTGAACAGCGCCACTGAAAGAAGGGTGATCTTTTCGGTATGGGATGCCGGCAACGAAGCGGTTGACAGAAAAAAAGTAGCCGATGAGAATAAAGTACAACTGATCGCAAAAGGCGAAGAGGTTTTTGCGGGTGATTTCGGAAACGAAGGCACTGGGGGCCACAGCCACTGGGTTTACAACTGGAAAGCAGGTGAAACATATAAGTTCTTGGTAACGGCAATAACTGATACGGCTGCCAATACAACCACGTACACCGGTTACATCTTTTTACCGGAAATACAAAAATGGAAACTGATCGCTGCATTTAAGGCCCCGAAAGACGGTAAGCCGTTGAGAAAATTATAT
Organism: Ferruginibacter sp.; assembly: GCA_035328475.1. GTDB lineage: Bacteria > Bacteroidota > Bacteroidia > Chitinophagales > Chitinophagaceae > Ferruginibacter. Next base: position 9,648 of record DAOLIP010000045.1, on the reverse strand, counting down.
TCCTTCGTAGAAAACTTCTGGGGAACAAACGGGCAACTGAGCCGCAAAGCCTATTTCGGCAATCAGTGGATAAGGAAAGAGAACGGCGAATGGAAGGAATTAACGAACAGCACATTCAGTTTCGATGCCACCGGTAAGGCGGGAGATAGAATTGACCAGGGGGGAGGTGCAGAAGGAAACAGATTTTACCTGTGGAATGGCGGTTTTAAAAATGCCGATGCCCAATTCAATGATGCCTTTTCAAGAACTGAAAACGGGGAAAAACCGGTGATCGATCTTTACAAAAATGCAGACAGCCTGGCAGAGTCAGAAAAAGAGAACCAACTCATATTAGCTGCAATAAGGGAAGGAAAATTTGATACTACTGGAAGCAATAATGGGGTGTATTATAAAATCCTGGAAGAAGGTAAAGGGGATTATGTTACCCTGAATGATACGCTTATTGTCCGGTACAAGGGGCAATTATTGAATGGTTTTATATTTGATCAGACAAAAGAAAAGCCTGCTGTATTTCCCCTGAAGCGGTTGATAAAAGGCTGGCAGACAGGCCTGCCCTACTGCAGGCAGGGTGGAAAAATAAGATTGCTCATTCCTTCACCCTATGCTTATACTATCCGGAACCTCGGTACCATTCCGCCAAACAGTATCCTGGTTTTTGACATAGAAGTGGTTGATATCAGGCGGTCGCACTAACGAATGCCTAATTAAATCGCTCAGTTAAGAATAAAATACTATATTTGCGCTTTATTAATTACAATACAATTTAAAATGGAAAGTACACAAAAAGGCACCGTTAAGTTTTTCAATTCTGAAAAAGGATTCGGTTTTATTAAACACGACGACTCAAACAAAGAAACTTTTGTTCACGTTAGTGGATTAATCAGTGATATTAAAGAAGGCGACAGCGTGGAATTTGACCTGAAAGAAGGCAAAAAAGGCATGAACGCCGTTAACGTTAAAGTGGTAGGATAATCCCTTTAATACAGAATCTTTTGAGGGCCGCCCAGCAGGGCGGCCTTTGTTTTTTATCTCCGCTACTAATCTTTTGCAAAAAAATGTAAACAAATAGCCCGGATTTGTTGTTTGTTGATAAATTTACAGTTCAAATAAAAATCAAAATGAAAAAGATCTCATTAATAGCATTCAGTTTGTTTACCGGCACATTGGCCTTTTCTCAAAATGCATCGGTTAAACCGATCAGTACCGGTAAGATCCAGCTGAATAATGGGCAGAAGATCATTGCTTCAAGCAATATTATCATTGAAGCCGACCTGGGAATGGGTATGCAGATGACCAGCAACTCCACTACCGAGAATAATCTTGAAGTTAAAAACAGCACAGATAAAGAATATACGATCACCAGTACGCTTACAAAACTAAAACTGGATTTCAATATGGCGGGCCAGGCTACGAATTACGATTCGGAGAAGAATACTACGCCGTCTTCAGACATGGAGAAGTCATTGGCCGAACGGCTGAACAAACCCGTAGATGTTATTTTGGACAATGCAACCGGCACCGCTGGTCTTAAAGAAAAACCTGAGAAAAGCGATGATGCGGAAGCGAACCCGATGGAAGGATTGATGAATGCCTTTGCTGAAAGTTCTGATGATGCAGTGGTTTCAGGCGCTTTTAAATTGCTTCCTGCTGGTAAAAATATCGGCGACAGCTGGTCAGATACCACAAAAGAAAAAGATATGACAACCATCCGTACCTATACCCTGAAATCTGTTTCGGGAAATGAGGCGTTGGTTCAACTGGATGCCGTTACTACAGCCAGCAATAAACTTGATTTCCAGGGAATGGAATTTGAATTCAAAAGCACTACAAAATCAACCGGTGATATCACAACCGATATCAACAGCGGGCTGATAAAAAGCAAGAATACCCATGCAGAGATCACCGGGAGCATTCAATTGATGGGACAGGATATGCCGGTAACAGCAAAAGTAAAAACAACAGGTACCTACAAATAAATTTTCACCAGCGTTTTTGCTCCAGCTTTTGATAACCGATTGCTGTAAGGATGCAGATACCGCCAATGATCCACCAAAGGTTATTAAACCCCGTTGTGTAAGCAACCTGTGTACCAGCTGCACTTCCAATTACCTGTGCAGCGCTCCATGCCATGGTATACCAGGCAGCATATTCCCCGCGGTTACCTTCCGAGCTCCGTGATATATAGTACGAATTCATAAAAGGCATGGCGATCATTTCTGCAAAAGTAACTACCAACATAGCTGTAACAGCAATGATAAAACCATTGGCTAGCGGAATATTCAGCAGGAAGAATGAAACCGCCATCAGGATCGTTCCCAGCATCATCAAGCGCAGGTAAGACAGCTTGCCTTCCAGTTTGAATACGATCACCATTTCCAGTATGGCGATCAGTATTCCGTTCATGGCCATCACTACGCCAATCCAGAATTCGTTTATGTGCAATCCCTCCTTAAAATACATGGGAATGGTGGTAAACAATTGAAAAAAACAAAGGGCGAATAAAACCTGCAGCCCGATAAAGCGCATAAATGTTTTATCTGCATGTGCCGGCGCTGTTTTTGTTTTAACTGCATTTGCCCTGAACAGATTTTGTTGCTGGGCCAGTGAAACTTTCGGCAACAACCATATCAGTAAAAAAGCGGCAGTGATATTTGTAAATCCATCAACCCAAAACAACAGGTGATAATTGATAGAGGCAAGAAAACCTCCCATCGCCGCTCCTACTCCCCAGCCTACATTGATGGCAAGACGAACCAGTGAAAAGGATTGTGTGCGGTTTTGCGGCCCGCTGTAATGAGCCACCGCCGTAGCATTGGCAGGCCTGAAAGATTCGTTTACCATACTCAGGAAAAAAGTGCAGATGCAGATAGAACTAAAGCTGCTCATCTGTCCCAGTGTGATGAACAAAATACCCCCGAAAAACAATGAAAAGAACTGGGTGTAGTAAAATCCAAAGCGGTCACTGATCTTACCTCCTAAAAAGGCCCCCATTACAGAGCCCAATCCATACATGGCTACTACATAACCTGCTTGTTTGGTACTATACCCAATGTGCTTACAATAAAGAGTCATAAAGGGAAGCACCATGGTACCGCTCCGGTTGATCAGCATCACAACCGCCAGCAGCCACATGCGACGGCTTAACCCGGTATAGGCATTTCGGTATAGATTAACAGTAGCACTGATCATAGATGAAGTATTGCAAAGGTATTTATTTGCTACGCTTCATCAGAAGAAATTACTATGGAAATTTACTGGTTAAAATTTTCCGTTTTGGGGATGGAATCAAACCCGATCTTAAATTCATCGGGCGGAACGGTTACTTTACGGAGTTTGGTATCCATCCAGGCCCCGTCTACGGTGATCACAGCTGCCAGCGTATTGCCGTTGATATATAGTTCATTTATAAACGTCCATTTCCGTTGATCGTCAGAAAGTTTATGCAGCCAGAGGGTGGCGGTAACTTCATCGCCGAACTTGATCTCTTTCTTAAACAAACATTCTTCCCGGAACACAATCGGCCCAATACCTTTTTCACTCATTACAGCTGTTGTTATCCCATTTTCTGTCATGAACGACATCCGGCAGAAAGCGGCAAAGTCGTAATACTTCGAATGCAGTACATGAAAATTGGGATCGATATCTGCCCAGCGTATCTCCAGTTTTTTTGAATACCCTTCCATAAAAGACTTATCAATGAAAATAAAACATCCCTTTTTCAAGGGATGTTTTGGGTTATTATTTTATTTGTAAAGTATATCGTAATACTCCTTAGCCATCCGGTTGCTGTCGAACTGCCAGCGAACATCTCTCATTCCGTTCTTTATGATCTGGCGCCACACATCATGGTTCTCATAATACATCGGTAATACCTGGTTTTCCAGTATCTCATAAAGTTTTTTCAGGTCATATTCATCCTGTTCATGCACACTTATACTTTCGTAATCAATCGGCGGAACAACAAATCCATTATTACCATGGTTAATGAATTCACAGATCCAGCCATCATGCGTACTGCAGTTCACCGAACCGTTCATGGCAGCGGTCATGCCGCTGGTACCACTTGCCTCCCTGGGAACTCTTGGGTTATTCAACCAGAGATCAGATGCCTGTTTCAGGCGTTTGCTCAGGCCCAGTTCGTACCCCACACACACCGCTACATTGTTATACTTCTTGCTTAAATGAACCAGCGAATTAAAATCACTGATAGCAGGATAATCTACCGGGTATGGTTTACCGGCCCAAACTATTTGTACCGGGTATTTGGCATTATTGAGCAATGCCTCGAAACGTTCTTCATCACGGGTAAGTAATTCTGCTCTTTTATAACCGGCGAAGCGCCTTGCCCAGACAATGGTAAATACATCGGGATTCAGAAGTTTGCCTGTTTGGTCGGCTACAATATCAAAAGCTCTTTTCTTTAAAAACCGCTTGCGGTCATCAAAACTCCCATCATTGTGTTCTTCCATATACCGGTACAATTGTTTGTCGGCCCAGTAATGCCAGTTTTGTGCGTTGGTGATGGCTGTTATTTCGCAAATACCTTCATATTTTTTCCAGAGTTTACGGCTCACTTCGCCATGCAACTGGCTTACGCCATTCGCAAATCGTGCAAAGCGGAGGGCTGCCAAAGAATGATTAAACAGGTCGCCTTCCATACCGGTAAGTTTTCTTACTTCGTCAAGCTTTAGTCCGCAGAAGTAACTCATCTTCTCACACAAATGAATATCGTGCTTTTCATTACCCGCTTCTTCCGGTGTATGTGTTGTAAACACCAGGCGATCACGCACGGATTCTTTATTACCAAATTTTTTATACAGATAAAAAGCGGCGCTTACGGCATGTGCTTCGTTCAGATGATACAGATCAGGATTGAAATTAATTTCGTCCATCAATTTGGCACCGCCAACACCAAGCAAAATAAATTGCGCAACTTTAGTAGCTACATTTGCATCATACAAACGATGAGTGATGGTTTGTGACACATAATCATTCTCCGGAAGATCGGTACTTAATAAGAAAAGCGGCGCCGACTTGAACGTTTCAGGGTTCAGGTACCATGCTTTCACCCAAACCGGGTGCTCATGAATATCTATCTGGAACTTAATACCTGTATCTTCCAGGAAATTATAGATCTTTTCATTCCACTGTACCTGCAGAGTCTGGTCCTGGTTACGGGCCTGGTCGTAGTAACCGTATTTCCACAAAATACCTATACCAACCATGTTCTGCCTTAGTTCATAAGCGCTGCGCATGTGTGAGCCGCTTAAAAAGCCGAGGCCCCCGCTGTATATTTTCAGGGGTTGATGTACTGCAAATTCCATAGAAAAATAGGCAACACGCTTGCTATACTGGTTATCTATCTCATAAGGAACGGTAAAAGAAGAAAAATTCATAAAGGGTTAATTGGTTCAGGCGCAATATTACTGGAAATTTCAGATATTATATGTAGAAAATACACATTATTGGCTATCCAGGATGGCCGACACTTCTATCTCTATCAGTAAATCTTTGTCGATCAGCTTCGATACTTCCACCATACTGGCAACCGGTTTTATGTTTTTAAAGAATTCTCCATGCGCTTTTCCGGCTTCCTCCCACCGGGCAATATCAACGATATACATCCGGGTGCGAACCACATCTGTTAAAGATGCACCTGCCTCTTTCAGAGCCTTTTCAATTTTTTTAAAGATGAAATGAGTCTGTGCATACATATCTCCCTTTCCCACCAACACATCGCCGTCCATAGCGGTCGTTCCGGCCACTTCAACCATATTGCCGATGCGTACTGCCCGTGAATATCCAACAATATTTTCCCAGGGCGAACCCGAACTTATATTCTTTCGCATAATTGCCGTTTTAGCATACAAGTTACAAACAGCGGTCAAGAGATAATTATTTGTAGTCGCAAATTATTTTGAAGTTCGGAATATTATTTTTAGTTTTACCTAAATTTTATTTTAGATACCATGAATTTTACTACCAGTGAAGAGAATTATATCAAGAGTATTTACCACCTGCAACAGGAAACAGGCACCGTAAATACTAATTCCCTTGCCGCAGAAATGCATACCCGGCCGGCTTCGGTGACCGACATGCTCAAAAAACTTAAAGCAAAAAAACTGCTCCAGTATGAGCGGTACAAAGGTTTCAAATTAAGTGACAACGGGAAAAAACTGGCACTTGAAGTGGTAAGAAAGCACCGGCTCTGGGAATATTTCCTGGTGGAGATATTAGAATTTGACTGGGATAAGGTTCATCCCATTGCAGAAGAACTGGAACACATCAGCAGCGACGAACTGATACAACGCCTGGAGAAGTTTCTCGGCAACCCCTCCTTCGATCCGCATGGAGACCCTATCCCCGACCGGAACGGAAAAATCCCGGTACTCAACCAGTTGAACCTTTCTGAAGTACCGGATAAGAAAGCGGTGACCGTAAGTTCGGTAAGTAACCAGACAGCCCAAATGCTGGAAATGCTGAAGCATTATAAAATAGCATTGGGAACTCAACTACAGGTGCTGCAGAAATTTTCGTTCGATGGTTCTTTAGAAATAAAAGTTTTAAAACAGTCGCCTTGCATCATCAGTGAGCAAGTGGCAAAAAATGTTTTTGTACATTATGAATCTTAAAAAAAATACCGACGCTTCTTTAAGCGAAGTGCACGGATCAGTTGACACCACGATCAAGAAGACCGGATGGAAAAGAATATTCTCCTTTTTAGGACCGGCTTATTTAGTCAGTGTTGGCTATATGGATCCAGGGAACTGGGCCACCGACCTGGCCGGTGGCAGTAAATTCGGCTATACCCTCATCTGGGTTTTGCTGATGAGCAACCTGATGGCATTATTGCTGCAGGGGCTTTCCGCCAGGCTGGGAATTGTAAGAGGCAGGGACCTGGCTCAGGTAAACAGGGAAACCTATCCAAGAGTAGTAAACTTCTTTTTGTACATACTTGCCGAGATCGCCATTGCCGCCTGCGACCTGGCAGAAGTATTGGGAATGGCCATCGGTATCCAGCTATTAACGGGCCTTCCGTTGGTATGGGGTGTTTCAATAACTGTGCTGGATACTTTTTTACTTCTTTATCTGCAGCGATTGGGCATCCGGAAAATGGAAGCCTTTATCATAACCCTTGTTGGTGTGATCGGCCTTTCGTTTTTGATAGAGATCTTTTTGGCCAAACCGGCTGTTTCTGAACTGATCACAGGTTTTATTCCGGGAAAGCTCAGTGATGAGGCCCTTTATATTGCGATCGGTATCATTGGCGCCACCGTAATGCCGCATAACCTGTATTTGCATTCAGCCCTTGTTCAAACAAGAAAGATAGACCGCACAGATGCCGGTATCAGGCAGGCGATCAAATTCAACCGGATAGATACCACCATTGCATTGAACCTTGCCTTTTTTGTAAACGCAGCCATCTTAATTGTGGCAGCATCGGTTTTTTTCAAAACAGGCAACTCCGATGTTGCTGAAATTAAAGAAGCTCACCGGTTATTGCCGCAATTTTTAGGTAATGTAGCTCCAGTTCTTTTTGCGGTAGCATTGATCGCTTCGGGTCAAAGCAGTACGGTTACCGGAACACTGGCTGGACAGATAATCATGGAAGGATATTTAAGCCTGCGTATCAATCCAATGCTGCGCCGGCTAATCACCAGGCTGGTAGCCATTATTCCGGCATTGATCGTAATCATTATATACGGAGAAGATAATGTGGATGCATTGCTGATACTTAGCCAGGTGATCCTGAGCCTGCAATTGGGTTTCGCTATCATTCCTCTTATCCATTTTGTAAGCGACAAAAAAACAATGGGAAATTTTGCCATCAGACCGATCACTAAAATAGCTGCCTGGGTCATTGCTTCGGTACTTGTCTTTCTTAACCTGAAGATGCTGGTGAATGAAATGGGAACGGTTTATTCCGATGGCGCCTGGTGGCAGAAGATATTACTCACTATCGGGGGATTAATATGTCTTGGCTTACTCATTTATATCATTATCAGCCCGCTTATTGCCAGGAATAAAAAAGCTAACCCGGTAAAAATTCACCCGGAAGGAAATACATTCCGGGAACTGGAGATTCCTGTTTTTAATAAAATAGCTATTGCGCTTGACTTCAGTGTAAACGACGATAAACTGCTTGCCTATGCCATTGGCCAGGGAAAAGAAAATACGCATTACCTGTTGGTACATATAGTAGAAAGCCCTTCGGCTAAATTATTTGGCCAGGACAGTGATGACTATGAATCCAGGAAGGACAAGGAAAGACTGGAATCTTATGTGATGGAACTGCAGGCTCGTGGTTTTACTGCCGAAGGATTCCTGGGATATAAAGAAAGAGTGAAAGAAATCGTTCGCATCACCAAAGGCGTTCATGCCGATATGCTGGTGATGGGAGCACACGGTCATTCGGGCTTAAAGGATTTTATTTATGGCGAAACGGTGAATGCTGTACGCCATGAGTTGAAGATACCCGTGCTGATCGTTAATTTATGATGAGCCCGGCCAGTTTCTGATCGATCTTCTGATTCCATTCTGACTGTATTTTTTTAATACGTCCATTAGCCGTTTGTCCGTCATAGGCATCCTGCATGGTACGCAGCGCCTCGTAGCATTCATCATAAATATTATCTACCAGGCTTGTATAGTTACCCAGTGTGAACTTTGCCGCCTTAAGTTTTTGAGCGAACAAACTCGTGTTGATATAGGTAATATCGAAATGATGTTGTTCGTGTGTAAGCGCATAATCTGTATCCATATTCTTCTTCACCCACGATGTTCGTTTATTGAAGTAGCAGTAGATCGTTATTCGCAGGTTGGTTTGCCCGTTCCGGGACTGCATTGCCATGCGGTAACCAAAACCCGATTCGGTAATGGCAGCAGCCATACTGTTATAATCAGGCCTGCCTTTAAAGTCGCTCCACACCAGTTTATTGCCCGGGTCATAATAAATGGTATCGCCCCTGCTGCCAGGATCAGCATCGTACCATTGAACGGTTACCGTAAGCTGCGCAAAGGAAAAATGCGAGGCCAGTATCAATAAGGCCAGTAGGAATTGTTTCTTCATGGTTATGCGTAAACATAACCCAAATCAATTAAAATTATTATTTTCCGGATGGCGGATGAAGCAGATTTATAATATCGTTAACAGGCATACCTTGCGATGGCACTAATTATTTTGAGTAGGAGTAATAGTATTTGATAGCAGGCCGCTCACTGTGTTCGATCTTAACGGCCGACAGCAACCCAAGTTTATTGTACGAATAGGTTACCTGTATATCGTATTTTTTTTCGCCATTATTATACTTGAAGAAATATTCACTGCATTGTCCCTTCCCATTGTAGATCCATTGATATGAAAAGGGAGGTTTACTGTATTTTAATATTCTATCACCGTCTTTTTCTGTTCGTTTAAATATGCTTTTTGTCTTGCCATCTGAAACCATGGCAAGCAATCCGTCTGAATAATAAGTATAATAGTTCACATAGGTAATGCTGTCCATCTCTGAAAAAGTACTGGCCAGCTGGCCTCCTTTATTATAGTAGTTATACCAATAAGAAGTATCCAACCGGGTTTCTTGCTTAGCTCCCGAAAAATCAAAAGGAGCTTTTGCAACCGGAGCAATCGATGTTCCTTTTATAATG